>NZ_JBEXOS010000151.1:0-1277 GCF_040611655.1 Streptomyces sp. NPDC006552 | reverse complement strand
CCGCATCGTGAGGTTCGTGCGGTAGTACACGGCCACCGGCAGCACCCGGTCCGGCAGCGGCAGACACCACGGCCGGCCGCGGCCGGGCCCGTTCCCGCCCCGTTCACGTACCGCCTTCACCAGCTTCGCGAACCGGTCCATCCGCAAGCCGGTGAACGTCTCCACCCACAACGGCTCAGCCCTCAACACCCCACCCATACAGGCAAAATGCCCAGAACTGAGCCTTCTGCAACACCCTTTAGCACCACCCGGCGGTGCGCAGTCCGAGATGGACAAGGAACCCACGACGCCTGCGTCGTGCTTGTTCACACCCCTGCCCCCCGCCGGATCGCGGTCCCGGCGAGGACACCTGCGACGAGCAGGACCGCACCCACGGGCAGCCCGTACGAGGTGAGCAGCCCCGCCCGACGCGCCCCGTCGGCACCCGCCGGCCGCACGAAGTAGTCGAAGACAATCGTTGCCAGCGACGCGAACACCAGAATTCCCCCCGACACCCCGAGGACGCGGCTCACGATGGCCCCTACCGCGTCTGCCGTGTGTGGGCGACGACGCACTGGAGCCCGGGTGACAGAAACCAGGACACGCACAATGTTCTCCTTGTCCAGGAGCCGCACCCCTCGCCAGGAACGGCAGCACACTGGCGGATCCCCGCAGGCAAGAACGCCGGCTCCGCCGTGAATGCCCCTCGGGGCTTCCCACCAAGAGTGGAAGCCGCACACGTCGGCCCGGGCGCAACCGTGTGTCGATCGGCACGCAGTCGCCTATCAGTGTCGAAGGACATCGGAGTCAGGTCATGCACTACCCAGTCCGACGGCCGGGTGGGAGATGAAAAGACGCCCACCGGTAGGTCTCCGACCGGATCAGCGCCAGCGCGATCTGCAGTGCTGCGGGCGGCAGGCCCGCTTGACGCGGAGCGTGCCTCGCCCTGTCACCAGGAAGAAGACCAAGACGTGTCGGTGGCTTTGCTGCCGTATCGCACCGTTGGGCACAAGGACTTAGAACGGCTAACACAATGAGGTGCATCGTCCCTGGCAGCCGTGCCTGACCGGGCAGTTGAGCGTTGGCCAGACTGTGGGAACTTCACCATGGATCGTGCCGGACGACCTGTGGGAGCGGATCGAGCCGCTGCTGCCGAAGAAGGAACGGCGGTTCCGCTACTCCGGTCGCCTGCCGGTCCCGGACCGCCAGGTGCTGTGCGGGATCCTGTACGTCCTGCACACCGACATCCAGTGGGAACACCTCCCGCAGGAGCTCGGTTTCGGCTCGGGCATGACGTG
>NZ_JBEXOS010000150.1:0-1317 GCF_040611655.1 Streptomyces sp. NPDC006552 | reverse complement strand
CTGGTGGAGCGGCTGTCGGATGCACGCCGCTACGGCCACCGGGTGCTGGCGGTGGTGCGTGGCTCGGCGGTCAACCAGGACGGTGCGTCGAACGGTCTGACGGCGCCGAACGGTCCGTCGCAGCAGCGGGTGATCCGGGCAGCGCTCTCGTCGGCGGGGTTGTCGGCGGCGGATGTGGATGTGGTGGAGGCGCACGGTACGGGTACGAAGCTGGGTGACCCGATCGAGGCGCAGGCGCTCCTGGCCACGTACGGACGGGAGCGGTCCGGGGACCGGCCGTTGTGGCTGGGTTCGGTGAAGTCGAACCTGGGGCACACCCAGGCCGCCGCGGGCGTGGCCGGCGTCATCAAGATGATCGAGGCGCTCCAGCACGGAATGCTGCCCGCGACGCTCCACGCCGATGAGCCGTCCTCACACGTGGACTGGTCCTCCGGTACGGTCCGGCTGCTCACCGAGCCGCAGGCGTGGCCGGGTTCGGAGGACCGTCCGCGCCGCGCGGGTGTCTCGTCCTTCGGGCTCAGCGGCACCAACGCCCACATCATCCTGGAGGAAGCGCCACAGGAGGATGCGGAGCCCGGCTCTGAGCCCGTACCGGCGGTGCCGGTCGTGCCGTGGGTGCTGTCCGGTCGTAGCCCCGATGCCCTGCGCTCCCAGGCCGCCCGCCTGCACGCCTATGCGCAGGCCGACACCGGCGTCACCCCAGTGGCCGTCGCCGCCGCCCTGGTCGCGAGCAGGACAGCCTTCGAGAGCCGGGCCGTCGTCCGGGGCCGTGACCGTGCGGAGCTCCTGACCGGACTCGAACACCTGGCCAAGGGCGAACAGGCGGCCAACCTGACCACCGGATCGGTGATCGGACATGGCAAGACGGCCTTCCTGTTCTCGGGCCAGGGCGCGCAGCGACTTGGCATGGGGCGCGAACTGTACGACGCCTTCCCGGCGTTCGCGGCTGCTTTCGATGCGGTCTGCGCGCAGGTGGGGGAGGAGCTGCGGGACGTCGTCCTCGGCGACGACGCGGAGCGTTTGAACCGTACGGAGTGGACGCAACCCGCGTTGTTCGCCGTCGAGGTGGCGTTGTTCCGCCTGGTGGAGTCGTGGGGTCTCCGTCCTGACGTGATGGCCGGTCATTCGATCGGTGAGATCGCTGCGGCGCATGTCGCGGGAGTGATGTCGCTGGAGGACGCGTGTGCGCTGGTGGTGGCGCGCGGGCGGCTGATGCAGGAGCTGCCGGCCGGCGGCGCGATGGTGGCCGTGGAGGCTTCCGAGGACGAGGTGCTTCCCCTGCTCGGCGACGAGGTGTCGATCGCCGCCGTCAACGGC
>NZ_JBEXOS010000149.1:0-1741 GCF_040611655.1 Streptomyces sp. NPDC006552 | reverse complement strand
TTCGGCTTTGTTGCTGTGCCGGGTCAGGTGTCAGAAGTGGGTGGGCCGAGCATGGGGTCCGTACCGTCGAAGCGCGGCCGGATACGGACGCGGACACGGCGCAGCGGAACGAGGGGGTACGAGGTGGCGGACACCGGCATGGACGCGGAGGTGGTGGTCGCGGGCGCCGGGCCGACGGGCCTGATGCTCGCCTGCGAGCTGCGGCTCGCGGGCGTCGACGTGGTCCTGGTCGAGCGGCTCGCGGAACGGACCGGCGAGTCGCGGGCCGGCGGCATCCACTCCCGCACCCTGGAGGTGCTGGACCAGCGCGGGATCCTGGACCGCTTCCTCGCGGCCGGCGAGCTCCAGCCGGTGGGCCACTTCTCCGGTCTCTACCTGGACTTCGACGAGTCCGAGTCCCGGCACCCCTACCCGCTGATGATCCTGCAGTCCGCCATCGAGCGGCTGCTGGAGGAGTGGGCCGGCGAACTCGGGGTCCGGGTGCGCAGGGCGAGCGAGGTGAGCGGCGTCCAGCAGGACGGGAGCGGGGTGAGCGTCGGGCTGCGCACCGCCGGGGGCGGGTCCGCGACGCTGCGCGCCCGCTACCTCGTGGGCTGCGACGGCGGGCGCAGCACGGTGCGCAAGCTCGCCGGCATCGACTTCCCCGGCACCCCGGCGACGATGACCGCGCTGATCGGCGACGTCGAACTGCCCGATCTGCCCGAGGAGTACGTCTGGGTGCGGCGCTGCCCGGGCGGCGACTACTCGGCGATCGCCTTCGAGCCGGGCTGGTACCGGGTGATCGCCTCCGACTACGGGGCCGCGGAGCACGAGGGGCCCGCGACGTTCGAGCAGCTGCGCGAGGCGCTGGTCAGGCTCGCGGGCACCGACTTCGGTATGCACAGCCCGCGCTGGGTCTCCCGCTTCAACGACGCCGCACGGCAGGCCGCCCGGTACCGGGCGGGCCGGGTGCTGCTGGCGGGCGACGCGGCGCACATCCACTTCCCGGCCGGCGGGCAGGGGCTGAACATGGGGGTGCAGGACGCGGTCAACCTCGGCTGGAAGCTCGCCGGCGTGGTGCGCGGGTGGGCGCCGGAGAGCCTCCTGGACAGCTACCACGCGGAGCGGCACCCCGTCGCCGAACGCGTCCTGCACAACACCCGGGCCCAGTCGGCGCTGGCCCGCCCCGGGCCGCAGACCGACGCGCTGCGCGAGGTCTTCGGCTCGCTCATCGTGTTCGACGACGTCAACCGGCACTTGCGCGGCATGCTCACGGCGCTGGACATCCGCTACCCGGCCGACGGCGGTCACCTGCTGGCGGGCCGCCGGGTCCCGGACGCCGGCCTCAAGACGTCCGGCGGCGCCACCCGCGTCCACGAACTGCTGCACGCCGCCCGCCCCGTCCTGCTCGATCTGCGCGGCAGCGCCGAGGTCGCGGCGGCCCACGCGGGCTGGGCCGGCCGGGTCGACCTCGTCGAGGCGCGCTGCGAGGACGACTACTGGACCGTCCCGGCCGTCGGGGAGATCCCCGCGCCCGCGGCGCTCCTGATCCGCCCCGACGGGCATGTGGCCTGGGCGGCCGACGACGCCGGCCCGCCCGGCGTCCCCGCGCTCGGCGCCGCGCTCGCCACGTGGTGCGGCCCGGCGCGGGGGTGAGGCGCGGGCTAGCCCGTACGACGCACGGAGGCGCGTTCGGCCCCGTCGGCGGCGGACTGGCCATCGCCGGTGACTACATCTCCGCGGCCACCCTGCTGAGCACCAC
>NZ_JBEXOS010000148.1:0-1859 GCF_040611655.1 Streptomyces sp. NPDC006552 | reverse complement strand
GCTCGCTGGGCGAGCTGGCGGCGGTGCGCAGTGCCGGCGCCCGGTGTGCGGACGCCCTGTACCCGGGACCGGGAGCCCCCGCACAGTGGGCTCCGGCCGCCGCCGGTCAGGGGGTGAGCCCCCAGCTCAGAGGTCCAGGCCGGTCAGGACCAGGACGCGCTCGTAGGTGTAGTCGTCCATGGCGTAGCGCACGCCCTCGCGGCCGACGCCGGACTGCTTGGCGCCGCCGTAGGGCATCTGGTCGGCGCGGTAGGACGGGGCGTCGCCGATGACGACTCCGCCGACCTCCAGGGCCCGGTGGGCGCGGAAGGCCGCCTGCACGTCGTGGGTGAACACCCCGGCCTGGAGGCCGTACTTGGAGTCGTTGACGGCGGCGAAGGCCGCCGCCTCGCCGTCCACCTTCTTCACGGTGAGGACCGGTCCGAAGACCTCCTCGCAGGCCAGGGTCACGTCGTCCGGTACGTCGGCGAGGACGGTCGGCGCGTACGTGGCGCCGTCGCGCTCGCCGCCCGCCAGCAGGGACGCGCCGGCGTCGACGGCCTCGGTCACCCAGGCCGCTACGCGCTTGGCGGCGTCCTCGCTCACCAGCGGGCCCACGTCGGTGGCGTCGTCGGCCGGGTCGCCGGTGACCTGTGCCTCGACGGCGGCGACGATCTTCGGGAGCAGCCGGTCGTACACCGCGGCGTCCGCGATGACGCGCTGCACCGAGATGCAGGACTGGCCGCCCTGGTAGTTGGAGAAGGTGGCGATGCGGCCCGCCGCCCAGTCCAGGTCCGCCTCGGAGGCGTAGTCGGCGAGGACGACCGCCGCGCCGTTACCGCCCAGCTCCAGGGTGCAGTGCTTGCGGGGCACGCTGTCCATGATCGCGTAGCCGACCGGGCCGGAGCCGGTGAAGGAGATGACAGGCAGGCGCTCGTCCTGGACGAGGGCGGGCATCCGGTCGTTCGGGACGGTCAGGACCGACCAGGAGCCGGCGGGCAGCTCCGTCTCGGCGAGCAGTTCGCCGAGGACGAGGGAGGATAGCGGGGTCGCCGGGGCGGGCTTGAGGATGATGGGGGCGCCGACCGCGAGGGCCGGGGCGACCTTGTGGGCGCTCAGGTTCAGCGGGAAGTTGAACGGCGCGATGCCGAGGACGACGCCCTTGGGGATGCGGCGGGTCAGGGCGAGGCGGCCGGTGCCACCCTGGTCGGTGTCGAGGCGCTGGGCGTCGCCGCTGTTCCAGCGGCGGGCCTCCTCGGCGGCGAACCGGAAGACGCTGACCGCGCGGCCGACCTCGCCGCGGGCCCACTTGATCGGCTTGCCGTTCTCGGCGGAGATCAGCCGGGCGATCTCCTCGGTCCGCTCCGCGAGCCGGTCCGCGACGTGGTTCAGCGCCTTGGCCCGTACGTGGGCGGGGGTCGCGGCGAACTCCTCGCGGATCGCGTGCGCGGCTTGGACGGCTTCCTCGACCTGGGTCTCGGTCGGGGTGCTGACGGTGCCGACTAGACGGCCGTCGTACGGGTTGGTGACGTCGAAGGTGACGTCACCGGTGGCCTGGCGGCCGGCGAGCCAGAAGGCGTGGGTGGCGGTCATGGGTTCTTGTACCGGCCTCTCGGGTGGGGTGTGCGGTTGCGTCTGTGGTGACCTTAGGTCGGGCGGGGTGGATGGCGATTTGGCCGCGGTGGAGTGCGGCGGGGTGGATTGTTCGCCGCTTCGGCGGGGTCCCTGTGCGGGGCAGTGTGCGGGTGCGGCTGTTATCGACCGTCGTCAGGTGCGGCCGGTGGGGGCTGGTCGCGCAGTTCCCCGCGCCCCTGAGATGCGCACTGCGTGCGCCATCTCATCGGGCCCATGGGGCTGCGGCGAAGCCGCATGCTCCAGGG
>NZ_JBEXOS010000147.1:0-1922 GCF_040611655.1 Streptomyces sp. NPDC006552 | reverse complement strand
GGTGGAAGCCCGGAGGCGAGCGCGACGCGAAGATCACCCCGGAGCCGCCGGAAGAACGCCGCAGTGCGCCCGTTGTCCGCGGCTCGAATTGCTCCGCAATTCGGCCTACAGCAATTCGCTCCGCGAATTGCTGGGGCTAGCTACAGAACCGGGTCTTGTCCCGGCGCCTCCTTCTAAAAAACCTGACGCACAGTCAGGTTATCTCTTTTAGCGAGAATACTGCGGCTCTGCTCCACAGACACGACGCGCCGCCACTACGTGGCGGAAAGACAGCCACGCTCGTGCCGCACCGGTCGGCTCCGCAATTCCCGCAGGCGGGCTACTGAGTGGGACCTCGGTCTCGAAGTGAACAAAAGCTGACGCAGCGTCATATCCACCTGTCAGTACGGGAGTTGAGCAACTTCTGAGCAGAAAGTGGAGCCGCCTGCGAGGTGTCAGAGTGCCGGCGAGTCCGTAGGCCGCCCTTTCCATCTGAAAACCTGACTACCCGTCAGAAAATCAGGGTGACACATCGAGGACGCGGACGCCTACTCCCTCCCAGTCTTTAGGTGTGGTCGTGACTACCCGGGCGCCCTCTGGGCGCTCCGGGCCGGGCTGTGCCACATGTCGGGTATGGGACCAGCCCAGGGAGCGGGGCTCTCCTGATGCCGCGAGGACGGCTGCCAGGCCCAAGGGGTGGAAGGCGATCTGGTCCAGCATGGCGAGGTGGCCAGCTACTCCGGTGCGGGCCCGGTCGGCGTCCGCGAGCGCGGCCAGGGCGACGTGGACGCGCCAGGAGTCCGTGGCCGCGGACTGGTGCAGGATTCGCGAGACCAGGACGCTGCCTGCCCCCAGGGCGAGGAGGGCGCTCTCGTCCAGGACCACGTCCACCGCCTGGGCGGGGTCAGCGCTCATGCGGTATCGCCGAGCCGGCGCGCCAGCTCGGCATCTGCCGCCACGTCCTGCTCGGGGGTCGGGGTGTAACCCGACATCTCGCGCAGCACCGCCAGCGTGCGAGCGGTGCGTTCGGCGCGCTCACCGGCTGTGGGTGTGTGTGCCGCGAAGTCGCTGACCAGCTGCGCGATGCTCGTGCCCTTCTCCGCAGCGAGGACCGCGAGCCTGTCCCGGACAGTGTCCTCGACCTTGATCGTCGTGTGCGCCATAGTGGCAAGAATACATCAGGTATACCGGCGGGGTGCGCGGGTGGTGCGTACGCGGGAGTGCGTCATGCGGTTGCGGAGGTGACCGTGCCGCGGCGCAGGGTGTGCAGGATCAGCCACTGGTCGCCCCAGGCCATCGCCGTGCCGAGGGCGGCCATCAGGATGCCGACCAGCACACCGCCCGCCGCCGTTCCCAGTGCGAAGCCCACCGCGCCGAGTCCGGCCCGTACCGCGAACCGCACTCCGAGCAGGCCCAGTGCCAGGAATCGGGTGCGCTTGTTCTTCCACAGCGCCCGCATCAGGCGCATCCGGGTCCGCAGGACGGTCAGCGTCAAGGTGACGTTGAGGACCAGGACGACCGGGATCACCCAGTACACGGCCGGGTAGGCGCGGGCGACGTCGAAGACGCCGGCGAGGCATCCCATGATCGGGAAGTACCAGGCGGGCAGCCCCTTGAAGTCCGTGCCCCGCGCTACGTCCCGTACCTGCTCGGCCGTCACCTTGCTGCCGCCACCCATGTCCCGTGTCCCCCTGCGTCCATCCGTGCTCCGCTGCGTTCTTCCGACAGCACTGAGCATCGCGGACCACAGGCATGTCCCGGCAGAGCGAGGCGTCCCGACCCCGCCGGTACATATGTCACGTGGCCTGGTCCGCGCGCAGTTCGCCCCGGGGCCGGAGCACGTTGTCCAGGTACGAGGTCACGTTGCGGCGCGTCTCGGGCACGCTGTCGCCGCCGAACTTCTCCGCGACCGCGTCCGCCAGGACCAGGGCGACCATCGCCTC
>NZ_JBEXOS010000146.1:0-2029 GCF_040611655.1 Streptomyces sp. NPDC006552 | reverse complement strand
TATTCCACCCCCCCCCCACCCACACTCTTCCCCCCCCCCCCGCCCTCCCTTTGGGGCCCGGGCGGGGGGCGGCCCCCCGGAGGGCCGCCCCTCTCCGTGCACCCGGCCGTTACTGCGGCCCGTAGCCACATAATGGTCCGAGACATCGGAGGTATCGGCCCTCCGGGGACGAGCAGAGGGGTGGCCATGGCCGTCACCGACGAGGCCATCGAGAAGATCAAGGGCATGATCGTCTCCGGCGCGCTGCGACCCGGCGACCGCCTCCCCAAGGAGAGCGAACTCGCCGCGGAGCTGGGCCTGTCGCGTAATTCGCTGCGCGAGGCGGTACGCGCCCTGTCGCTGATCCGCATCCTGGACGTGCGCCAGGGCGACGGCACGTACGTCACCAGTCTCGACCCTCAACTACTGCTCGAAGCACTGAGCTTCGTGGTCGACTTCCACCGCGACGACACGGTCCTGGAGTTCCTCGCCGTCCGCCGCATCCTGGAGCCCGCGGCGACGGCGGCCGCGGCCGCTCTGATCACCGGGGAGCGGCTCGACGCGCTCGCGGCCCAGCTGGACGCCCTGGGCGCGCAGCCGTCGGTGGAGGAACTGGTCGCCGCCGACCTCGACTTCCACCGCGGCATCGTGCAGGCGGCCGGCAACTCGGTGCTGTGCTCGCTCCTCGACGGCCTCTCCGGTCCCACCACCCGGGCCCGCATCTGGCGCGGCCTGACCCAGGAGGACGCGGTCGGCCGGACCCTGCGCGAGCACCGCGCGATCCTGGCGGCGCTGCGCGACGGCGACGCGGAGGCGGCCCGCTCGTGGGCGACGGTGCACATCGCGAGCGTCGAGCAGTGGCTGCGCTCGACGCTCTGACCACGCGGGCGCCGGGGTGACGGAGTGCGCCCGGGGGGAGTGCGAGGGCCCGGCCCGGGGCAGTGTTCCCGGCAACCCGCGGGTCGCGGGGGGCTGCGGAGGGCCCCCGCCGACGCCGTAAGGTGGGCAGGTACGCGATGGGGGTCCCCCCAGGCCATGAGGGCGCTGGGGGACGTCGGAAGGAGGCGCTGGGTGATCGAGCTCGAGGGGGTTCCCGAGCTGGTCGACCCGGTCATGGTGGCCGCGTTCGAGGGCTGGAACGACGCCGGCGACGCCGCCTCCACCGCGGTCGCGCATCTCGACAAGGAGTGGAAGGGCGAGGTGTTCGCGGCGCTGGACGCCGAGGACTACTACGACTTCCAGGTCAACCGGCCCACGGTGTGGCTGGAGGACGGCGTGCGCAAGGTCACCTGGCCGACGACCCGGCTCTCGGTGGTGCGCGTCGGCGGCGAGAAGCCGCGCGACCTGGTCCTGGTGCGGGGCATCGAGCCGTCGATGCGCTGGCGCTCGTTCTGCAACGAGATCCTGGGCTTCGCGCACGAGCTGGGCGTCGAACTGGTCGTGATTTTGGGCGCCCTGCTCGGCGACACCCCGCACACGCGCCCCGTGCCGGTCTCCGGGGTCACCTCCGACGCGGATCTCGCTACGCGCATGGACCTGGAGGAGACCAAGTACGAGGGTCCGACGGGCATTGTCGGCATCCTCCAGGAGGCGTGCACGCACGCGGGCGTGCCGGCGGTCTCCCTGTGGGCGGCCGTCCCGCACTATGTCTCCCAGCCGCCCAACCCGAAGGCGACGCTGGCGCTCCTCAACCGCCTGGAAGACCTCATCGACCTGCGCATCCCGCTGGGCGAGCTGCCCGAGGACGCGCGCGCGTGGCAGGTGGGCGTGGACCAGCTGGCCGCGGAGGACAGCGAGGTCGCGGAGTACGTCCAGAGCCTGGAGGAGGCGCGGGACACCGCGGAACTGCCCGAGGCGACCGGTGAGGCCATCGCCCGCGAGTTCGAGCGGTATCTGCGGCGCCGCGATCCGGGCGCCGCGCCCGGTGGGCACGCGACCGACGGCGGCGAGGGCCCGAACTATCTGCGGGACAACCCGGGCGGCCGGACCCGGCCGCCGAAGCCGCCGCGTCCGGAGAGCGACGACAGCGACGAGTAGGGCGGGGCAGATC
>NZ_JBEXOS010000145.1:0-2201 GCF_040611655.1 Streptomyces sp. NPDC006552 | reverse complement strand
GTCGACTTCCTGCAACTCCTCCTCGGCTACTCCGTCACCGGCGACGTCGGCGGACAAGTCCTCCCCTTCCTCTTCGGCTCCGGCAAAAACGGCAAATCCGTTCTTCTCGATGTCCTGATGAAACTCCTGGGCGACTACGCCGACGCCGCCCCGCCCGGCTTCCTCATGGCCCGTCCCTACGAAGGCCACCCCACCGACCTGGCGGAGCTGCACGGCCGCCGCGTCATCGTGTGCAGCGAGGTCAAGCACGGGGACAAGTTCGACGAGGCCCGCGTCAAACTCCTCACCGGTGGCGACCGGATCAAGGCGCGGCGGATGCGGCAGGACTTCTTCAGCTTCCAGCCCACCCACAAACTCTGGCTCCTGGGCAACCACCGCCCCGAAGTCGGCACCGGAGGCTTCGCCTTCTGGCGCCGCATGCGCCTCATCCCCTTCGAACGCGTCGTCTCCGACGAACGAAAAATCGACAACCTCGCAGACATCCTCGTAACCGAGGAAGGTTCTGGGATCCTGGGATGGCTCATCGACGGCGCCCGCCGTTACCTGGGGGGAGAGCGGGATCTCATCGGTCCCGAGCGTGTGCGGATCGCCACCACCGCGTACGCCGAGACCGAGGACCACACGGGACGGTTCTTCGAGGAATGCTGCACCCTGGCGCCCGACCATCGCGCCGAACAGACGGGTCTCTACGCCGCGTACAAGGCCTGGTGCCACAATGAAGGCGCGCCCCCCATGTCCTCACGCGCTTTCGCGGCACGCGCCCGTGAGCTGGCCGGACTCTCCTCACCCAAGGAGATGATCCTGTCCAACCAGCGCAAGTACTACCCGGGCATCGGCCTGCTCACCGACGAGGAAAGGGAAGCCAGGGCATGAGCTCCCTGATCACCGAGGATGAGATCAGCCACGAGGCCGACCTCGTCTGGCTGGAAGACATCACCGACCTCGACTACGTACGCCAGAGCCTCGACCGGCTCCCGACCCGCCGCGGCAAACCCGCCTACCACCGCGACGGACGGATGGTCGGCTACGCGCTCCTTGGCCCCAAGGCCAAGGCGTCCCGCTCCTCCGGCACGTTCCGCCGCCGGGTCTTCTGGCTGCTGCCCCACGACCGCGACTGCGCCCCCGAGGGCCTCTACGCCACCGGGGCGCCCGCGGAGGCCGTGGACCCGCGCACCCTCGCCGCCCGGGTCAAGGGCTACAAGACCGAGCGCTCCGAGGGCGGACCGCCGTCGAAGGCGATGCAGGAACTGGACAAGAAGCTGCCGTCCCAGGCCTGAGCGACCACGTGTCCCGGGCAGGCGCGCGGCCGGCGGCGTCGCCGCGCCCGGCGCAGGCCCTCAGGCCGTCGCCGCGTCGGTGAGCAGGCCGATGCCCGGGTAGTACTTGCGCTGGTTGGACAGGATCATCGCCTTCGGCGACGCCAGCCCCACCGTCTCCCGGATCCGGGCCGCCAGCGCCCGCGACGCCAGCGCCGGGACGTCCTCGCGCAGACACCAGGCCCGGTACGCCGCGTGCAGCCGGGTCTGCTCGGCCCGCAGAGCGGGGCCGAGGGCGCAGACCTCCGCGAGGAAGCGCCCGGTGTGGTCCTCGGCCTCCACGTACGCGTCGGTGGCGATCCGCACCTGCTCGGGCCCGGTGAGCCGCTTCTCGCCGGCCAGGTAGCGACGGGCCCCCCGGATCAGCCAGTGGAGTATGCCGGGCCCCTCCTCGCCGACCAGGACATCCGCGAGGTTGTCGATTTTTCGGCTCTCGGAGACGACGCGTTCGAAGGGGATGAGGCGCATGCGGCGCCAGAAGGCGAAGCCTCCGGTGCCGACTTCGGGGCGGTGGTTGCCCAGGAGCCAGAGTTTGTGGGTGGGCTGGAAGCTGAAGAAGTCCTGCCGCATCCGCCGCGCCTTGATCCGGTCACCACCCGTCAGCAGCTTCATCCGCGTCTCGTCGAACCTGTCCCCGGCCCTGACCTCGCTGCACACGATGACCCGGCGCCCGTGCAGCTCCGCCAGATCCGTCGGATGACCGGCGTACGGGCGTGACATCAAGAACCCCGGGGGAGCGGCGTCGGCGTAGTCCCCGAGGAGTTTCATCAGGACGTCCAGGAGCACGGTCTTGCCGTTTTTGCCGGAGCCGAAGAGGAAGGGGAGGACTTGTCCGCCGACGTCGCCGGTGACGGAGTAGCCGAGGAGGAGTTGCAGGAAGTCGAC
>NZ_JBEXOS010000144.1:0-2310 GCF_040611655.1 Streptomyces sp. NPDC006552 | reverse complement strand
CCCAGGAGGTTTCGAGGAGGAGGCGCTGCTGCGGGTCCATCGCGGTCGCCTCACGCGGCGAGATGCCGAAGAAGGCGGCGTCGAACTCGCCCGCGCCGTCGAGGAACCCGCTCTCGCGCACGTAGCTGGTGCCGAAGCGGTCGGGGTCGGGATCGTAGAGGGCGTCCAGGTCCCAGCCGCGGTCGGCGGGGAGCGGGGTGATGGCGTCCACGCCGTCGCGGACCAGCCGCCACAGCTCCTCCGGAGTGCGTACGCCGCCGGGGAAGCGGCAGCCCATCGACACGATGGCGATCTGGTCGTCGTCGCCCGCACCCTCGCCCCGGCGGTCTGCCGCGCGTGCTGCCTCCGTACCCGGCCGCGTGTCCTCGTCGTCCTGCCCCCCGAACGCCAGATCGTCGAGGCAGGCGGCGAGTGCGGAGATGCTGGGGTGGTCGAAGACGACGGTGGTGGGGAGCTTGAGGCCGGTGGCGCGGTGCAGCCGGTCGCGCAGGGCGACGGCCGTGAGGGAGTCGAAGCCCAGTTCCTTGAATGCGGCCTCCACGCTGACGGCCTCGGCCCCGGTGTGTCCCAGTGCGGCCGCCACATGGGTGCCGACGAGAGTCCGTAGTGCGGCGAGTCGGCGGGCGGGTGGGAGGTCCGCGAGTTCCCGGAGCGCGGCGGAGGTCTCGTCGGCGCCCTCGGCGGCCGCGGCGACGGGGCCGGGCCGGGCGGCGGGCAGTTCGCTCAGCAGGGCGCTGCCGCGCACCGAGGTGAAGACCTCGGCGAACCGGCGCCAGTCGACGTCGGCGACCGCCACCACCGTGTCGTCCTGGTCGAGTGCCTGCTGGAGCCCGGTGACGGCGGCGCTCGGCTGGATGACGGGGACGCCCCTGCGGCGCAGGTCGTCCTGGACGGACTCGGCGATCATGCCGCCGCCCGCCCAGGGGCCCCAGGCCACGGAGAGCACGGGGGCACCGTCGGCGCGGCGCCGTTCGGCTCGGGCGTCGAGGATCGCGTTGGCCGCACCGTAGGCGGCGTGGTCGGCGACGCCCCACGTACCGGAGATGGAGGAGAAGTAGACGACGGCGTCGAGGCCGGCGGTGTCCAGCACCTCGTCGAGGTGGGCGGCGCCGAGGACCTTCCCGGCCAGGGTGGCGGCGAGGTCGTCGACGTCGGTCCCGGCCATCGGGCCGAGGACGCTCACGCCGGCCGCGTGGACGACGGAGCGTACCGGGTCGCCGTCCTGGGCCAGGCTACCGACCAGGCCGGCCAGCGCGTCGCGGTCGGCGGTGTCACAGGCCGCGACGGTGAGCCGGGTGCCGTGAGCCGCGAGTTCGTCCCGCAGACCGTCGAGGTGGGCGGCGTCGCCGCGGCGGCCGGTGAGGACGAGGTGTTCCGCCCCGCGCGCGGCCAGCCACCGGGCGACGTGCGCGCCGAGCGCGCCGGTCCCGCCGGTGACCAGGACCGTCCCGCGGGGCTTCCAGTCGCGGAGGGCCGCCTTGCCGCCGGTGGCCGCGTGCACGAGACGGCGGCCGTACGCCGTGCCGGCGCGCAGGGCCACCTGATCCTCGGCGGTGCCCGCCGTGACGGTGTCCAGGAGGAGGTCGACGGCCTGGTCGTTCCCGGATCCCGGGAGGTCCACGAGTCCGCCCCACCGCTTGGGGTGCTCCAGGGCGGCGACGCGGCCGAGGCCCCACACACCGGCCTGGGAGGGCGCGGTCGGCGCGTCCTGCGGGCCGGTGCCCACGGCGCCCCGGGTCACACACCACAGTGGCGCGTCGATCTCCGCGTCGCCGAGGGCCTGTACGAGGGTGAGGGTCCCGGCGAGGCCGAGCGGCACGGCGGGCTGATGCGGGTGCGGCTGTTCGTCGAGGGCCAGGAACGACAGCACCCGGGCGTAGTCGGCCGGGGGTGTCAGCAAGGTGGTGAAGGCGGCGCGGTCCAGGCTCCCGGAGGCGGTCACGACGACGGCCTGGTCCCCGCGTGCCTCAAGCGCGGACAGCACGTCGGTGACGAGCCGGTCGCCCTCCATCCGCTCTGGGACGACGAGCAGCCAGGTCCCGCCGATCGAGGCGGGAGCGGCGACAGGCAGGGGCCGCCATTCCGTGCGATACCTCCAGCCGTCGACCGCTCCCCGCTCGCGGCGGGTGGTGCGCCAGGTGGCCAGCGCGGGAACGACCGCCTCCAGCCCCTCCCGGACCCCGAGCGAACCGGCGAGCCCGTCCAGGTCGCCCTGCTCCACGGACCGCCAGAACTCCTCCTCCACCCGGTCAGCACTGACCTGCACCTTCGGCACATCAAGCCAGTACCGGCTGCGCTGGAAGGCATAAG
>NZ_JBEXOS010000143.1:0-2935 GCF_040611655.1 Streptomyces sp. NPDC006552 | reverse complement strand
CTGGTTCAACAACCAGCGCCTCCACTCCGCGATCGGAAACGTCCCGCCACACGAACACGAGACCAACTACTACGCTCAGCACCAGCCCCAACCGGCGGCTGGAGTCAACGCATAGAGCCTCCACCGATCCCGGAGCGGTTCAATGTCAGTGCGGGCAAAGAAGCCGGCGGCCTCGTCATCGGCTCGAACGGCGGCGGCCTGTCCTACGTCGCCGACCCTGGCGGGGTGATCTACCGGACGCGAACGGCGTCGCTGGACGAGCCCGAGCTCTCCCAGGTAGCTGACGACCTGCGGCAGTTTCTCGAGCTGCTGGAGCGATCCCTTACGCGGTTCGTCGCCAATGGCGAACCGGGATGCCTGTAGCTGGGCCTCGACACTTCATTGTGTTAGCCGCTGTTAGTACTCCAGCAGCGGTTCGTGTCCTGAGCTGGGGGTTGTCGTTGTCCTGGTACGGAGGGGATGACTGAAGTCAGTTGCTGGACCGGTGAATTGGAGACGGTGTTCGGGCGGGTGGCGGGCCGGTTCGCTCGGGCGGATCTGCGGTGGCGGATGCGGGACTACGTCCGCGGTCTGCTGGGGCGGGCGACACGCAAGAACGGCTGGCAGCTCGCGGAATGGGCAGGCCACCGCACTCCCGACGGCTTCCAGCGGCTGCTGAACAGCAGCGTCTGGGGCGCAGACGCCCTGCGTGACGATGTCCGTGCCTATGTCGCCGATCGGCTCGGGCCGGACGGAGTGCTGATCATCGACGACACCGGGTTCATCAAGAAGGGCTCCACCTCGGCCGTCGTGGGCCGGCAGTACACCGGAACCTCTGGAAAGATCGACAATTGCCAGATTGGAGTGTTCGCCGCCTACGCCACTAGCTCGGGCCGGGCTCTGGTGGACCGGGAGCTCTACCTGCCCAAAGCCTGGACGTCCGATCGCGACCGCTGCCGGGCGGCGAAGATCCCCGACGAACGCGGTTTCGCGACCAAGGGAGAGCTGGCCCGGGACATGGTCCGTCGCTGTCTGGCCGCCGGCCTGCCTGCCTGCCAAGTGGATCACCGCAGACGAGGCCTATGGGCAGGACTGGAACTTCCGCCGCCTGCTTGAGCAACTCGACATCGGCTATGTGGTGGCGGTGCCCAAGCCGCAGCAGATCAAGTCCCTGGCCGGCATCTGGCGCATCGACCAGCTCATCGAGGAAGCACCCGGTGATGCCTGGTAGCGGCTGTCCTGCGGTGACGGGGCGAAGGGGCCACGGATCTACGACTGGGCAGCGGCCAAGCTGCCTGCCAACATCGTCTTCGACCCCGACCCGCCGACCCACCACCGTTGGGTGATGGCCCGTCGCAGCCTGTCCGACTCCGCTGAACTGGCCTATTACCTCGCTTACGCACCCGTGGATGTCGAGATCGCCGAGCTAGCCCGGATTGCCGGGTCCCGTTGGGCGATCGAGGAGTGCTTCCAGGCCGCGAAGAATGAGTGCGGCCTGGACGAGTACGAGGTCCGTCGCCATGTCGGCTGGTACCGGCACATCACTCTGGCCATGCTCGCCCATGCCATCCTGACCGCATTCGCAGCACAGCCCCAGGCCGACGGCGATGCCGCAAAGGGGGTTGCAGAAACGGATCAGCCTCCATCCCGCTCAGCGTGGCAGAGATACGGCGGCTCCTGGACGCTCTCCTGCCCCACGCGCGAGCCGACCGCGATCCCGTCACCCACGCGCTGAAGTGGTCGGCCTGGAGAAGACGCAGCCAGGCGGTCGCCCGCCACTGCCATTACCGAAAACGCAACTCAGGACACGAACCGCTGCTGGAGTATTAGTGGGCTACTTCGTACTGCTCACGGATGCCAGAAGGAACGCGGCCCCGCTCGTTGATCTCAATACCCTGCGCCTTGGCCCAGGAGCGAATCTCCTCGGCGCTTGCTCCGTCACTTCCAGCCCTACCTCGGGCCTTGGCGCTGCCCCCCTTGACGCGACCAGCCTTGCGCCCCGCCTTGATAAACGGTCCCAAGGCGTCGGCGAGCTTGTCGTAGCTCTCAGGAGTGAGGTCGATCTCATAATTCACACCGTTCAGTGAGAACCTGTGAGTGGAGACCTCCTCAGATTCCTTGTTGGTGAGGTCGTCGGTGTAAATAACGATCGTCTTTTGAGTCATTCCGGGATCGTACCTCACAACCCTCCGAAGAGAGTATGGGTCACATCACCGAAGAACTCACGCAAGATGACGTGGGTCTCGTCGCCCGTGAGGTCCGCGAAGGGTAGCGAACGCGAGCCGTTGAGACTGGCCTCGATCTGGTCGCGGATGATACGACTCGCCCCGCCGCCAGCGCCCACTTGGCTGATGCATGTGCCACGACTGGATGAGCAACCAAATTCAGGCTGATATTTTTGGCCTGTTAAACGACTGCTCGTGTTCAGGCGCAGACCAGGCTGCTCCCAAGAATTACCGCCGACCGGAAGGGCCGTTCCCCTTGAGCGATCCCAAATTCCTGCCGCCGCTCACATGGGTTCTTCTCCGGCACTGCGGTGCCATCGCTTGCGAGAAGGTTCAGCCGTGAGGCTGAGGTTAAACCCTAAGGGCCGAAACTCGATTTCACGCGACGAGCGACAGAGCTTGTGCCGTGATCAGTTGCTGTTCAAACTAGGTTGATGTGAGGTACCGAGCGCCGAATGCCGACGGCGCGGATAGTTGCATGCCAGCCGGCGGAACAGATCGAGCCGCGTCCATGCCTTCGAGGGCCTTAGAACGGCTAACACAATGAGGTGCATCGTCCCTGGCAGCCGTGCCTGACAGGGCAGTTGAGCGTTGGCCAGGCTGTGGGAACTTCACCGTGGATCGTGCCGGACGACCTGTGGGAGCGGATCGAGCCGCTGCTGCCGAAGAAGGAGCGGCGGTTCCGCTACCCCGGTCGCCTGCCGGTCCCGGACCGCCAGGTGTTGTGCGGG
>NZ_JBEXOS010000142.1:0-3196 GCF_040611655.1 Streptomyces sp. NPDC006552 | reverse complement strand
CAACACAGTGGACGCGAGCAACTGAGGACAAGCCCTCGGCCTATTAGTACCAGTCACCTCCACCCGTTACCGGGCTTCCAGATCTGGCCTATCAACCCAGTCGTCTACTGGGAGCCTTAACCCCTCAAAGGGGGTGGGAGTCCTCATCTTGAAGCAGGCTTCCCGCTTAGATGCTTTCAGCGGTTATCCTTTCCGAACGTAGCCAACCAGCCATGCCCTTGGCAGGACAACTGGCACACCAGAGGTTCGTCCGTCCCGGTCCTCTCGTACTAGGGACAGCCCTTCTCAAGACTCCTACGCGCACAGCGGATAGGGACCGAACTGTCTCACGACGTTCTAAACCCAGCTCGCGTACCGCTTTAATGGGCGAACAGCCCAACCCTTGGGACCGACTCCAGCCCCAGGATGCGACGAGCCGACATCGAGGTGCCAAACCATCCCGTCGATATGGACTCTTGGGGAAGATCAGCCTGTTATCCCCGGGGTACCTTTTATCCGTTGAGCGACGGCGCTTCCACAAGCCACCGCCGGATCACTAGTCCCGACTTTCGTCCCTGCTCGACCCGTCGGTCTCACAGTCAAGCTCCCTTGTGCACTTACACTCAACACCTGATTACCAACCAGGCTGAGGGAACCTTTGGGCGCCTCCGTTACTCTTTAGGAGGCAACCGCCCCAGTTAAACTACCCATCAGACACTGTCCCTGATCCGGATCACGGACCCAGGTTAGACATCCAGCACGACCAGAGTGGTATTTCAACGACGACTCCCCAACCACTGGCGTGGCTGGTTCAAAGTCTCCCACCTATCCTACACAAGCCGAACCGAACACCAATATCAAACTGTAGTAAAGGTCCCGGGGTCTTTCCGTCCTGCTGCGCGAAACGAGCATCTTTACTCGTAGTGCAATTTCACCGGGCCTATGGTTGAGACAGTCGAGAAGTCGTTACGCCATTCGTGCAGGTCGGAACTTACCCGACAAGGAATTTCGCTACCTTAGGATGGTTATAGTTACCACCGCCGTTTACTGGCGCTTAAGTTCTCAGCTTCGCCAAACCGAAGTCTGACTAACCGGTCCCCTTAACGTTCCAGCACCGGGCAGGCGTCAGTCCGTATACATCGCCTTACGGCTTCGCACGGACCTGTGTTTTTAGTAAACAGTCGCTTCTCGCTGGTCTCTGCGGCCACCCCCAGCTCATGGAGTAAATCCAATCACCAGTGATGGCCCCCCTTCTCCCGAAGTTACGGGGGCATTTTGCCGAGTTCCTTAACCATAGTTCACCCGAACGCCTCGGTATTCTCTACCTGACCACCTGAGTCGGTTTAGGGTACGGGCCGCCATGAAACTCGCTAGAGGCTTTTCTCGACAGCATAGGATCATCCACTTCACCACAATCGGCTCGGCATCAGGTCTCAGCCTTAATGTGCAACGGATTTACCTATCACACGGCCTACACCCTTACCCCGGGACAACCACCGCCCGGGCTGGACTACCTTCCTGCGTCACCCCATCACTCACCTACTACCAACTTGGGCCGGCGGCTCCACCACTTTCCTTTCCCCGAAGGGTCCGGAACGGCTTCACGGCCTTAGCATCACTGGATTCGATGTTTGACGCTTCACAGCGGGTACCGGAATATCAACCGGTTATCCATCGACTACGCCTGTCGGCCTCGCCTTAGGTCCCGACTTACCCTGGGCAGATCAGCTTGACCCAGGAACCCTTAGTCAATCGGCGCACACGTTTCTCACGTGTGTATCGCTACTCATGCCTGCATTCTCACTCGTGAACCGTCCACCACTAGCTTCCGCTGCGGCTTCACCCGGCACACGACGCTCCCCTACCCATCACAGCCGCCGTTGGGCGTATTGCTGCAATGACACGACTTCGGCGGTACGCTTGAGCCCCGCTACATTGTCGGCGCGGAATCACTAGACCAGTGAGCTATTACGCACTCTTTCAAGGGTGGCTGCTTCTAAGCCAACCTCCTGGTTGTCTGTGCGACTCCACATCCTTTCCCACTTAGCGTACGCTTAGGGGCCTTAGTCGATGCTCTGGGCTGTTTCCCTCTCGACCATGGAGCTTATCCCCCACAGTCTCACTGCCGTGCTCTCACTTACCGGCATTCGGAGTTTGGCTAAGGTCAGTAACCCGGTAGGGCCCATCGCCTATCCAGTGCTCTACCTCCGGCAAGAAACACACGACGCTGCACCTAAATGCATTTCGGGGAGAACCAGCTATCACGGAGTTTGATTGGCCTTTCACCCCTAACCACAGGTCATCCCCCAGGTTTTCAACCCTGGTGGGTTCGGTCCTCCACGAAGTCTTACCTCCGCTTCAACCTGCCCATGGCTAGATCACTCCGCTTCGGGTCTTGAGCGCGCTACTAAATCGCCCTATTCGGACTCGCTTTCGCTACGGCTTCCCCACACGGGTTAACCTCGCAACACACCGCAAACTCGCAGGCTCATTCTTCAAAAGGCACGCAGTCACGACGCATTGAGTAAACTCAATGCGCGACGCTCCCACGGCTTGTAGGCACACGGTTTCAGGTACTATTTCACTCCGCTCCCGCGGTACTTTTCACCATTCCCTCACGGTACTATCCGCTATCGGTCACCAGGGAATATTTAGGCTTAACGGGTGGTCCCGCCAGATTCACACGGGATTTCTCGGGCCCCGTGCTACTTGGGTGTCTCTTAAACGAGCCGTTGATGTTTCGACTACGGGGGTCTTACCCTCTACGCCGGACCTTTCGCATGTCCTTCGCCTACATCAACGGTTTCTGACTCGTCTCACAGCCGGCAGACTATGAAAAAGAGATCCCACAACCCCGCATACGCAACCCCTGCCGGGTCTCACACGTATACGGTTTGGCCTCATCCAGTTTCGCTCGCCACTACTCCCGGAATCACGGTTGTTTTCTCTTCCTGCGGGTACTGAGATGTTTCACTTCCCCGCGTTCCCTCCACACTGCCTATGTGTTCAGCAGCGGGTGACAGCCCATGACGACTGCCGGGTTTCCCCATTCGGAAACCCCCGGATCAAAGCCTGGTTGACGACTCCCCGGGGACTATCGTGGCCTCCCACGTCCTTCATCGGTTCCTGGTGCCAAGGCATCCACCGTGCGCCCTTAAAAACTTGGCCACAGATGCTCGCGTCCACTGTGCAGTTCTCAAACAACGACCAACCACCC
>NZ_JBEXOS010000141.1:0-3591 GCF_040611655.1 Streptomyces sp. NPDC006552 | reverse complement strand
AACGCCTCCAATGCCTGAACCACACCCTCAGCATCAGAAGCCACCACACTCGCCCGATGCTCGAAATGCGTCCGACGCACCGCCGCCGTCACCGCCACAGCAGGAAGAGACACATCCGAACGCTCTGACAACCACGACGCCCAACGCCCCGCCTGCTCCCGCACCGCAGCCACACTCTGCCCCGACACCACCACCGGCACCGGACCAATAACCTCAGCAGACCCCACCTCCGAAACAACCGGCGGCTCCTCCACAATCACGTGCGCGTTCGTGCCGCTCAACCCGAACGACGACACCCCCGCCCGACGCGGACGCGACACATCCCGCTCCCACGGTTCGAGTCGGTCGACGACCCGTACCGGCAGGTCGTCCCAGGCGACGTTGGGGTTGCGGGGGGTGCTGCGCAGGGTGGCGGGCAGGGCGTCGTTCCTGAAGGAGGCGAGGACCTTGCAGACGCCGGCGATGCCGGCGGCCGACTCCAGGTGGCCGATGACGCTCTTCGCGGTGCCGAGGCCGAGCGGGTGGCCGGGACCCCGGTCCCGGCCGTAGACGGCGGCCAGTGCCTGGACCTCGATCGGATCCCCGAGCGAGGTGCCGGTGCCGTGGCACTCGACGTAGTCGATGTCGGCGGGAGACAGGCCGGCCGAGTCGAGTGCGGCGCTGAGGACCTGCTGCTGGGAGGAGCCGTTGGGCGCGGTGATGCCGCTGCTGGCACCGTCGTGGTTGACGGCGGTGCCGCGGACCACGCCGAGCACGGTGCGGTTCTGGGCGAGGGCGTCGGACAGGCGCATGACGGCGATGACGCCGACGCCCTCGCCGCGTCCGTAGCCGTCCGCATCGGCGGAGAACGTCTTGCTGCGGCCGTCCGGCGCAAGGGCGTGCGAGCGGCTGAGTGCGACGAACGCGTCCGGGTCGGCGAGGACCTGTACGCCGCCGGCGAGGGCCAGTTCGCACTCACCGTGTCGCAGTGCCTCGCAGGCCAGGTGGAGGGCGACGAGCGACGAGGAGCAGGCGGTGTCGACGGCCAGAGCGGGGCCCTGCAGGCCCAGGTGGTAGGAGAGACGGCCCGCGTTGAAGCTGGGCAGCGTACCGGTGAGGGTGTAGGTGTCGGCCGAGCCGCCCCGGCGGTGGTTGCCGTACTCGCCGACGCCCGCGCCCACGAAGACGCCGGTGCGGGAGGAGCGCAGGTCGCGCGGGCGGATGCCGGCGTCCTCCAAGGAGACCCAGGCCGCTTCGAGGAGCAGCCGTTGCTGGGGGTCCATCGGGCCGGCCTCGCGCGGGCTGATACCGAAGAAGGCGGCGTCGAAGTGGGCCACGTCGTCGAGGAACGAGGCATGGCGGGTGGAGACGCGGCCCTCGGCGTCCGGGTCGGGGTCGTAGAGCGCGTCGATGTCGAAGCGGTCGGCCGGGACGGTGGTGACGGTGTCGCGGCCCTCGGCGAGGACGGTCCACAGGCTGTCGAGGTCCTCGGCGCCGCCGGGCATGCGCAGGCCGACGCCGACCACGGCCAGCGGCTCGTCGGTGGCGCCGCGCGCGGTGGTGCCGGGAGCCGGCCGGGCGGCCGGGGCCGGGGTGAGTTCGCCGAGCAGCCAGCGGGCGGTGGCGGCCAGGTCGGGGTGGTCGAAGGTGAGCGTCTTCGGGGTGATGACGCCGGTGCGCCGCTGGACGCGGGCGCTGAAGTCGACGGACATCATCGAGTCGAAGCCGAGGTCCTTGAAGCCGCGTTCCGGGTCGAGGGCGCCGGGGTCGCGCACGCCGAGCACGGCGGCGGCCTCGACGGCGAGCAGCCGGCGTACGTGGTCCTCGCGGGCGTCCTCGGGGAGGCCGAGCAGGGTGGTGCGCAGGGGTGAGCCCGGTGCGGCGGCGGTGGCGTCCGCGACGGCCCGTACGGCCTCGGGGATCTCGCGCAGGAAGGGGCGGTCCCGGCCTTCGGCGTAGGAGGCGGCGGCCCGGGTCCAGTCGACCGCGGCGACGACGGTGGTGCGCCCGTGCGCGAGTGCCGCGTCGAGTGCGTCCAGTGCCTGCTGCGCGGGCATGGGTTCCAGTCCGGTGCGGCGCAGCTGGGTCTCGGCGGCGCCGTGGGTCATGCCGCCGTCCGCCCAGGGGCCCCAGGCGATGGAGACGGCGGGCAGCCCTGCGGACCTGCGCCGGGCGGCGAGTGCGTCGAGGGCGGCGTTCGCGGCGGCGTAGTTGGCCTGGCCGACGTTGCCGAGGACGCCGACGACGCTGGAGTACAGCACGAAGGCGTCGAGGTCGCGGCCGCGGGTGAGGTGGTCCAGGTGCGTGGCCCCGGTCAGTTTGGGTGCGACGGCGGCCGCCAGGGCCGCGGCGTCCTGGCGGTCGAGGAGCCGGTCGTCGAGGACGCCCGCGGTGTGGAAGACGGCGCGCGGCCCGTCCCCGTCACGGTCGAGGGCGCCGAAAAGCTCCTCCAGTCGGCGCCGGTCCGTGACGTCGCAGGCGGCGAGGGTGACGCGGGCTCCGGTGGCCTCGAGTTCGGCCGCGAGCGCGCGGGCGCCGTCGGCGTCGGGGCCGCGCCGGGAGACGAGGACGAGGTGTTCCGCGCCGCGCTCGGCGAGGCGGCGGGCGAGGTGCGTGGCGAGAGCGCCGCCGGCGCCGGTGATCAGGACGGTGCCGCGCGGTGTCCAGGGCACTACGGCGGTGGGTTCGGTGCGGCGCAGCCGGCGGACGAGGCGTCCCGTCGGGCGCAGCGCCACGTGTTCCTCCGCGGCGGGGGTGCCGTGTGCGGCGAGGGTGGCGAGGAGCTGCCGGGTGGTGGCGGGGCCGGCGGGTCCTGCGGGCAGGTCGACGAGGCCGCCCCAGCGGTGCGCGTGTTCCAGGGCGACGACGTGACCGAGGCCCCAGACGAGGGCCTGGGCGGGGTCGGGGGCGGGGTCGGTGGTGTGGGCGGCGACGGCTTCGCCGGTGAGGAACCACAGCGGGGCCGGCACGGCCGCGTCCGCCAGGGCCTGGACGAGGGTGAGGCTCAGGACGGCGCCGTTGGTCACGGCCGGGTGGCCGGGGTGCGGGGCGGTGTCGAGGGCGGTGAGGGCGAGGACGCCGCTCAGCGGCGCGTCGCCGGGCTCGGCCGTCAGGGCGCCGGCCAGGGCGGCCCGGTCGCCGTCGGCGGTCAGCAGGTGCGGGACGGCGCCCGCGCCCGCCAGTGCCGCGGCAAGGTGTCCGGCGAGGTCCCCGGCCGCCGCCGGGGCCACGATCAGCCAGTGACCGCGCGGGGCCGGTGCGGTGCTCGGTACGGCAGACGCCTCCCAGGTCTCTTCGTAGCCGCGGTCGGCGGCCTGTGCGGCCCGGTCCTGCTGCTCGCGCCAGGCGGCGAGGTGGGGCAGGACGGCGGCGACCGCCGTGCTGTCGGTGGCGCCGAGCAGCTCGGAGACCCGCTGGGTCGCACCGTCGGCGACGGCCTCCCAGAGCGCGTCCTCGGTACGGGAGTGTTCGTGGGTGCCGTGTTCCCTTCCCGTGGGTTCGATCCAGTAGTGCTCCTGCTGGAAGGCGTAGGGGGGCAGGTCGACGGGGGTGGCGCCGGGCAGGACCCGGTCCCAGGCGATCTCCTGCCCGGACACATGAAGCGCACCGAGC
>NZ_JBEXOS010000140.1:0-3787 GCF_040611655.1 Streptomyces sp. NPDC006552 | reverse complement strand
GGAGGCGCACTGCGTGCTGCCTCCGGAGCCGATGAGATGGCGCACGCAGTGCGCATCTCAGGGGCGCGGGGAACTGCGCGAGCAACCACGACGGTGCTTCAGCCGAAGAACAACCCAGGGGCGCGGGGAACTGCGCGAGCAACCACGGCGGCGCGTCAGCCGAAGAACAACCCAGGGGCGCGGGCGGCCGCAATGCGCGCCGGGCTACTGCGGGGCGAGTCCTGCGGAACCGCTGATGTCGCTCACGGGACGCGACCCGGGACCGATGTAGCGGGCGGAGGGACGGACCAACCGCCCCGTCCGCTTCTGCTCAAGAATGTGCGCACTCCACCCCGCGGTCCGCGCACACGTGAACATCGACGTGAACATGTGCGCCGGCACCTCGGCAAAGTCCAGCACGATCGCCGCCCAGAACTCCACATTCGTGGCAAGCACCCGATCGGGCCGCCGCGCATGCAGCTCCGCCAGCGCGGCCTTCTCCAGCGCCTCGGCCACCTCGAACCGCGGCGCCCCCAACTCCCGCGCCGTACGCCGCAGCACCCGCGCCCGCGGATCCTCCGCCCGGTACACCCGGTGACCGAACCCCATCAGCCGTTCACCCTTGTCGAGCGCCGCGCGGACGAACCCCTCCGCGTCCCCGGTCCGCTCGATCTCCTCGATCATGCCGAGGACCCGCGAGGGCGCCCCGCCGTGCAGCGGCCCGGACATCGCCCCGACCGCACCGGAGAGCGCGGCGGCGACATCCGCCCCGGTGGAGGCGATGACGCGGGCGGTGAACGTGGACGCGTTCATGCCGTGCTCGGCGGCGCTCGTCCAGTACGCGTCGACGGCCGCGACATGCTTCGGGTCCGGCTCCCCGCGCCAGCGGATCATGAACCGTTCGACGACGGACCGCGCCTTGTCGATCTCGCGCTGCGGCACCATCGCCACGCCCTGCCCGCGCGCGGACTGCGCGACGTAGGACAGGGCCATGACCGCGGCGCGGGCCAGATCGTCGCGGGCCTGCCGCTCGTCGATGTCGAGCAGCGGTTTGAGGCCCCACACGGGCGCCAGCATGGCGAGCGCCGACTGCACGTCGACCCGGATGTCACCGGAGTGGACGGGGATCGGGAACGGCTCGGCCGGCGGCAGGCCGGGGTCGAAGGCGCCGTCGACGAGCAGCCCCCACACGTTCCCGAACGAGACCTGGCCGACGAGATCCTCGATGTCGACGCCCCGGTACCGCAGGGCGCCGCCCTCCTTGTCCGGTTCGGCGATCTCCGTCTCGAACGCGACGACTCCCTCAAGACCGGGTACAAAACCGGAGTCAGTGCCGGGGTCGGACATCAGGCGGCTCCTCTGCGTGCGGATACGTGGGCGTAGGACTGACTGATCGTGCTGGCTGCTGTGCGGCTCCGTGGCGCGGATACGCGGTCGGGCACGACTCGCGCTCCGGTTCGGTACCCCCGTCATGCCCCGAACGGAACGCGGTCACCCAACCGGCCGGGGTCTGTTTCGGCGACGTTTCGGCCTCTGGACGATAACCCTCAGTGCCACAAATGGCGAGAGGTTGCGGCACTCAGTGCCACCTTTCCCTCCTGGGCCCCGGGTGCGGCAGGATGGCGCCGTGAGCGCCGACGACGACCGCGTACCCGACCCCGCCACCATGCGGGAGCAGTACCGCACGCACCGCGGCGGTCTGCTGGAGCCCGACCTCGCCCCGCACCCCATGGCCCAGTTCGCCCGCTGGTTCAAGGAGGCGGCGGCCCCCGGCTCCCCGGTCGCCGAGCCGAACGCGATGGTGGTCTCCACCGCCGACGCCGAGGGCCGGCCCAGCTCCCGCACGGTGCTGCTGAAGTCGTACGACGGCGCGGGCTTCGTCTTCTACACCAACTACGGCTCCCGCAAGGCCCAGGAGCTCGCGGTCAACCCGCACGTCGCACTGGCCTTCCCCTGGCATCCGATGGGCCGACAGGTCCTGGTCACCGGGACGGCCGCGCGGACGACGCGGGAGGAGACCGCGGCGTACTTCCACTCGCGCCCGCACGGCTCCCAGCTGGGGGCCTGGGCCAGCGCGCAGTCGTCGGTACTGACGGACCGGACCGGACTGGACGCCGCCTACGCGGAGTTGGCCCGGCGCCACCCGGCAGGCTCGGCGGTGCCGGTGCCGCCGCACTGGGGCGGCTTCCGGGTCACCCCGCGCACGGTGGAGTTCTGGCAGGGCCGCGAGAACCGGCTGCACGACCGGCTGCGGTACGCCGCGGCGGGCGAGGACACCTGGCACGTCGAACGGCTGAGCCCCTGAGCCCCTGCGCCCCTGAGCGCGGCCGGGCGCTCCGGCCGGTCCCGGGGCCGGTCACAGCTCCGCCAGCACCCCGTCCAGGAACGGTTCGATCGCCGCGCGCCACGCCTCGGGCTGGTCGTAGTGGACCAGGTGCCCGGCGTCCGCCACCTCCGCGTACTGGCCGCGCGGCAGCACCCGGACCATCTCCTGCGCCTCCGCACGCCCCAACTCCCCGTCCAGGCCCCGCACGACGAGCGTCGGGCACCGCACGGCGGCCAGCTCCTCCCAGTGCGCGTCGTACACCCACGTGGAGCGCGCCTGGAGCATCTGGGGCTGCGAGAACACCGGCCGCCAGCCGTCCGCGGACTCGGTCATCACCTCGGCGTAGAACTCACCGCGCGCCGGATTGGCCCGCTCCACCCAGGGGTCGTCCTCGCCGAACCACTTGCGGACGTCCGCGAGTGTCGTGAACGGCAGCGGCCAGGACCGGAACCAGTCCTCCCACTCCCGCTGCGACGCGGCCCCGAGCGCCGAGGCCCGCATGTCGCAGATGATCAGACCTCGCACCAGGTCCGGGCGGCGGGCGGCGAGCTGCCAGGCGGTCAGCGCGCCCATCGAGTGCCCGATCAGCACCGCGGGCTCCAGGCCCAGCTGGACCAGGGCGGCCTCCGCGTCCAGTACGTACGCCTCCCGGTCGAACGGGCCCTGCGGGGGCTTCTCGCTGCGGCCGTGCCCGCGCTGGTCCAGGGCGACCGCCCGGTGGCGCCCGGCCAGCCAGCGCGCCGTGCCCGCCCAGTGGGAGGCCCGGCCCATCAGGCCGTGCAGGAGGAGGACGCCGGGGGCCGGGCCCCCCTCGCCCGACTTGGGCGGGTCGGTGAACTCCCAGGCGGCGAGGCGGACCCCGCCCGCGCCGCTCACATCGATACGCCGCGCCATGGCCCCTGGCACCCCCTGATGGTCGCGCCTGCACTCGCGTACCCGTGCACGCTATCGAACAATCTTTCGAAAGCGCGGTGCTCGCCGACAACACCCCTCGTTTGAGTGACACCCCTCAAGGAATGACTCGCGCCGCCGAGGGGATCTCTTCCTCGGGAGGCGGACCACTCGGGGAAAGGGGTCCGCCGGGGGTGACCCTGGGAGCTCGGGGCTCCGGGTCAGCACAGGGGAGGACAGGCCCCGGCGCCGCACGGCGCCGGGGCTCTCTGTTCCACCGAACGGCAGGTCCATACCAGGCCCCCTCCGGTCATATGCCTCACGCGACAGCCTGGCACGTGGCGCCGCGCGGCGCTGCGATTCCGCACACTGAATCTTCCCCGGGGCCGTATTCGCGCCGCCTGCGACCCCGACACGACCGGCTCCCACAGTTCCCCGCGCCCACGTTTTCGGCTGCGGGCCGGTGGGGCTTCTCGCGCAGTTCCCCGCGCCCCTGAGATGCGCACTTCGTGCGCCATCTCATCGGGCGCCCCTGGGGGGCTACCCGGCGGCCCACGCCGCGGGCGCGCCGATCCGCGGCCCCGGCCCGGG
>NZ_JBEXOS010000139.1:0-3840 GCF_040611655.1 Streptomyces sp. NPDC006552 | reverse complement strand
CAAAAGCCTCCCGGAACACCGGAAACGCCCCATACAACGCCCGCCCCATCCCAAGCCGCTGACTGCCCTGACCCGTGAACAACACCGCCGTGCCGTCCCCCGCCGGGCAACCCTCCACCACATCCAGGTGCGACCGCCCCTCGGCCAGCGCCCGCAGCCCCTCCACCGCCTCCGCCACCGAACCGGCCGCCACACCCGCCCGGCACTCGAAGTGCGTCCGGTGCTGAGCGGCCGTGAACGCGGCATCGGCGGTGACGGCGGTGTTCCCGGGCCTGCCGAGCCAGTCCGCCCAGCGCGCCGCCTGGGCCCGCATCGCGTCCTCGTCGCGGCCCGAGACGACCAGCGGCACCGGACGGTCCTCGTCGGGGACCGGCACGGGCGCCGGCGCGGGCGCGGGCTCTTCCAGGACGACGTGGGCGTTCGTGCCGCTCAGGCCGAACGAGGACACGCCCGCACGACGGACGTGTCCGGTGTCCTTGGGCCAGGGCCGTGCCTCGTCGAGCAGCGCCAGCCCGCTGTCCGCCCACTGGATGTGCGGGCTGGGCCGGTCGGCGTGGAGGGTCTTGGGCAGCGTCTCGTGCTGGAGGGCGAGGACCATCTTCATCAGCCCGGCGACGCCCGCGGCGGCCTGTGCGTGCCCGATGTTCGACTTCGACGATCCCAGCCACACCGGCCGCTCCGCCACACGCCCCGGACCGAACACCTCCGCCAGCGCACCCGCCTCGATCGGGTCCCCCAGCGGGGTCCCGGTTCCGTGCGCCTCGATCGCGTCGATGTCCGCGGGACCGAGCCGCGCCGCGGCCAGCGCGTCCTGGATCACCCGCTGCTGCGCGGGACCGTTCGGCGCCGTAAGACCCTGACTGCGGCCGTCCTGGTTGACCGCCGAGCCACGGATCACCGCCAGCACCCGGTCACCGTCCCGCTCCGCCACCGACAGGGGCTTCAGGACGAGGATGCCGCAGCCGTCGGACCATCCCGCGCCGTCGGCCAGGGCCGAGAAGGACTTGCACCGTCCGTCCGGGGCCATTCCCTTCAACCGGGAGAACTCCACGAACAGGCGGGGGGTGCTCATGACTGTGACACCGCCGACGAGCGCGAGTTCGCACTCGCCCTGGCGCAGCGCCGTGCTCGCGAGGTGCAGCGCGACCAGGGAGGAGGAGCAGGCGGTGTCGATGGTGACGGCGGGGCCTTGCAGGCCGAGCGCGTAGGCCACCCGGCCGGACACGACGCTGCTGGCGTTGCCGGTGCTGACGTAGCCGTCGAAGGCGTCGAGCTCGCGCCCCTGTTCGCCGTAGTCGGAGCTCATGGCGCCGAGGTAGACGCCGGTCCTGCTCTCGCTCAGCGTCCCGGGCCGGATGCCGGCCCGCTCCAGGGCCTCCCACGCGGTCTCCAGGACGAGCCGCTGCTGCGGGTCCATGGCCAGCGCTTCTCGCTGGGAGATCCCGAAGAAGGCGGCGTCGAACTCCTCCGCCTGGTGGATGAACCCGCCTTCGCGGGCGTAGCTCTTGCCGGCCGCGTCGGGGTCGGGGTCGTACAGGTCGAGGTCGGACCAGCGGGGCGGGAGCCCGCTGACGGCGTCACCGCCCGACGCGAGGAGGTCCCAGTAGCCCTCGGGGGTGTCGATGTCGCCGGGCAGGCGGCAGGCCATCGAGACGATGGCGATGGGTTCGCCGGCTCCGGTGGCGGCGGGCCTGCGGGTCGCCTGGGCGGGGCCGTCGGTCCGCGACAGGGCGAGTTTGTCGAGCAGGAGGCCGGCGATGGCGGCCGGGGTCGGGTAGTCGAAGGCCAGGGTGGAGGGCAGGCTCAGGCCGGTCTCGGCGGAGAGCCGGCGGCGCAGTTCGACGGCCATCAGGGAGTCGATGCCGAGTTCCTTGAGCACCTGCCGGGCGCCGACGGCCTCCGCGTTCCCGGCACCCAGCACCGTGGCGGCCGCACCGCGTACCAGGCCCGTCAGCTGCACGAGACGCTCCGCCTCGGGCAGTGCCGCGAGCCGTTCCCGCAGCCCGGACGGTTGCGCCGCCGCTTCACCGGCGCGCCTGCGCGCGGGACGGACCAGACCGCGCAGCAGCGCCGGAACCCCGTCGGGGTCGCGCCGCAGGGCGGCGAGTTCCAGTTTGACCGGGACGAGATGCGCTCCCAGGTCCGAGCCCAGGGCGGCGTCGAGGGCGGCCAGTGCCTGCCGCTCGCTCAGCGCACCCACACCGCCACGGCGCATCCGCGCCAGCTCCGCCTGCCCCAGAGCCGCGGTCAGGCCGGTACCGGCCTGCTGCCACAGCCCCCACGACAGACTCAGCGCCGCAAGGCCGTCCGCCCGCCTGCGGACAGCGAGAGCGTCCACGTAGGCATTGGCCGCCGCATAGTTCGCCTGCCCCGCACCACCCAGCACGCCAGCCGCCGACGAGAACAGCACGAACGCCGCCAGGTCGAGACCGAGTTCACGGGACAACTCGTCCAGGTGGGTCGCCGCGGCGGCCTTGGGACCCCAGACACCGGCCAGCCGCTCGGGCGACTGCGCGGAGAGCAGACCGTCGTCGAGCACCGCGGCCAGGTGGAAGATCCCGGTCCACGGCCGCTCCCTGTCGGTGAGCACGTCGCGCAGACGGTCCCGGTCGGCGGTGTCGCAGGCCACGACCCGCACGCTCACCGCCCCGGCCTCGGTGAGCTCGGCGACGAACGCCTCCGTCCCGGGCGCGTCGGGGCCACGCCGGGAGGTGAGGACGAGGTGGCGTACGCCGTGGGTCCGGACGAGATGCCCGGCCAGGGCCCGGCCAAGCTCGCCCGAGCCGCCCGTGATCAGGACGTTGCCGTCCGGGTCCAGCGACCGCTTAGCGGCGGTGGCGTCGGTTCCGGTGTCGATATCTGTGCCGGTGCCGATGCCGGTGCCGGTGTCGATATCTGCGCCGGTATCGATTGCGTCGGTGCTGGTGTCGACAGGCGGAGTCGTGGTCGTAGTCGCCCGGACGAGTCGGGCGGCGTGTATCTGCCCGTCGCGGACAGCGAGTTCGGGCTCGCCGGCCACGGCCAGCGCGTCCTCGACACCGTCGGCGGACGCCTCGACGTCCACCGACCGGACATCCCGCTCCGGATACTCGGCACGCACGGCACGCAACAGACCCCACACCGGCGCGTGCGCCAGGTCGCGGACACCGTCACCCGCGTCGACCGCGCCCCGCGTCACCCAGGCCAGCCCCGCCCGCGCCAGACGCTCGTCGGCCAGCAGCCGCTGCACGGTCTCCAAAGAGCGTGCTGTCACCGCAAGCGGGTCGCCCGCTCCCCCGGCATCGGCGGTGCAGTCCACTATGACCCGGCCGGGTGCCTCGGCGCCCTCGTCCAGCCGCGCGAACAGATCCTCCGGTCGCGCGAACTGGTCCGCGTCCAAGCGCCGGGCCACTTCGCCGGTACCGCCCAGCACCCACGCCGGCTCGACGGGCCCTTCCTCCAGTGTCCGCGGCGTCCGGAACTCGACCCGGTACACGTGATCGGCCGGCTCACCGGCCCGGATCTGTTCCGCGCTCGCTTCCCGGATACGCAGACCATGAGCGGCCAGGACCGGCTGTCCGGCACCGTCCGCGACGGTGAGGGAGAGGTGTTCGTCCGTCGTCGGGTCGAGTGCGACGCGGACGCGCATTTCCGTCGCGCCGGAGGCGTACAGGTCGACGCCGGTCCACTCGAAGGGCAGGAACACCGGCCGTTCGGCGCCCTCCTCCTGCCGCACCGCGACGAGAGTGTGCAGGGCGGCGTCCAACAGGGCGGGGTGCACACCGAACCCGTCGGGCTTCAGCCCTTCCGGCAGGCGTACGACGCCGTAGGCGGTGTCGCCCTTGCGCCACAGCTCGGTCA
>NZ_JBEXOS010000138.1:0-4418 GCF_040611655.1 Streptomyces sp. NPDC006552 | reverse complement strand
CTGGCGGACGGGCATTCGGTGTTCGTGGAGATGTCGGCGCATCCGGTGCTGGCGATGCCGTTGACCGACGCGAGTGCCGAGCATGGCGGGATCGTCGTCGGCTCCCTCGCGCGCAAGCACGGCGACTGGGGTCGACTCCTGCGCAACCTCAGCCTGTTGCACGTCCAGGGGCATGAGCTGGACTGGAGCAAGGCCCTCGCCACCGACACACAAGCCCTCGTCCCGCTGCCCACGTACGCCTTCCAGCGCGAGCCCTACTGGACAGACGTTCCCCGGACCCCAGGCGACGCCCGGTCGTTCGGGCTCGATGCCTCGCTGCATCCGTGGATCGGTGCCGTGACCGCCCTCGCGGACGGCGAGGGACATCTCGTCACCGGCCGGCTGTCGCTCTCCGAGCAGCCGTGGCTGAAGGACCACACCGTGTTCGGCTCGGTCATCGTGCCCGGTACCGGCCTGCTGGAGCTGGCCACCGCCGCCGCCCACGAGGTCGGCGCGGCCGGGACCGCTCAGCTGACCCTGGCCGAACCGCTGGTGATCGACGACGCGGTACGGATCCAGATCACGGTCGGCGCGCCCGGCACCACGGGCCGTCGTACCGTCGCGATCCACAGCAGCCCCGAGGCCGCGCCCACCGCCTGGACCCGGCACGCGAGCGGCGAACTGCGGGACGGCACACCGCGGGACGCGGCGGGCACCCCCACCGCGGACCCGGCCTTCGCCGAACTGCGCGGCTGGCCGGTGACCGGCGCCGAGCGGGTCGAACTCGACGGCCTGTACGAGCGGTTCGCCGGCCAGGGCATCACCTACGGCCCCGCGTTCCAGGGGCTGACCGAGCTGTGGCGCAGGGGCGACACCGCCTACGGCGTCGTACGCCTCCCCGCGGTCGGCCGGACCGGCGAGTTCCTGCTGCACCCGGCGCTGATCGACACGGCGCTGCACGTCCTCAAGGGCGTCTCCGCCGCCTCCGGCGAACCGGAGCCGGAGGGCGCGCTGCTGCCGTTCGAGTGGAGCGACGTCGACCTGCACGCCGCGGCCCGCGACGAACTGCGCGTCCGTATCGACGTCGAGGGCTCCGACTCCGACTCCGGTACGAGCATCCGGCTGTGGGCCTGTGACCCGGCGGGCGACCCCGTCGTACGCGTCGGAGCGCTCCACCTGCGCCGGGCGACCGCCCAGCAACTGCGCGCCGCCCGGAACACCGCGGCCGACGGCCTGCACCGACTGGAGTTCCAGCCACTGGCCTCCGCCGGCCCCCAGGGTGGCCGGCCGCCGGCCACCACCGGTCCGCAGGCCGCGGTCGCGGACGCCGTGCTCGGCGGCACGGGCCGGCTGGCCGGGCTCCTCGGCGTACCTGCCCTCGCCGACACGGCCGAGCTGTCCGCCCTGCTCGACGCGGGCACCGGCACGGGACGGGAAACCGCCCCGGCCCGCATCGTCATCGACGCCACCGACCGGCAGCCGTCCGAGAGCGCCCCCGACGCCGCCTACCGGGCCGCCGAGCACGGACTCGCCCAGCTCCAGGCGCTGCTCGCCGACGAGCGGCTCGCGGCGACGGAACTCGTCTGGGTCACCCGTGGCGCCGTCGCAGCCGCCCCCGGCGACCGCCTCGACGGACTGGCGCACGCGCCGCTCTGGGGCCTGGTGCGCTCCGCGCGCGCCGAACACCCCGGGAACGGCCTGCGGTTGATCGACCTCGACCCCGGTGACGACGCCGCCGAGGACACGCTCGCCCGCGCCCTCGCCGTCACCGGAGAACCCGAACTCGCCGTCCGCGCGGACGGCACCCGTGCCGCCCGGCTGACCCGCGTCACCGGCGGACCCGACGCGTCCGCCGTCCGGCCCCCGGACCCCGAGGGCACCGTCCTCATCACCGGTGGCACCGGCGAACTCGGCCGGGCGACCGCCCGGCACCTGGTGCGCCACCACGGTGTGCGTCACCTGGTACTGACCTCACGACGCGGGGCCGACGCGCCCGGTGTCCCCCAACTGATCCGTGAACTCGAAGAAGAAGGTGCCCAGTGCGTACGAGTGGTGGCCTGTGATGTCGCTCGGCGGGATGACGTGGCGAAGGTGCTCGGTCTTGCTGAGGAGGAGCACCCGTGGACTGCGGTCCTCCACCTCGCGGGTGTCCTGGACGACGGTGTCGTTCTGGGCCAGGACGCGCGGCGGCTCTCCCGTGTGATGGCACCGAAGGCCACGGGCGTCCACCACCTCGACGACCTCACCCGCGGACACGATCTCGCGGCCTTCGTCCTGTTCTCCTCCGCCGCCGGCACCTTCGGGACCGCGGGACAGAGCGTCTACGGCGCCGCCAACGCCTACCTCGACGCGTTCGCCGCCCGCCGGCGCGCCGAGGGCCGCCCGGTCACCAGCCTCGCCTGGGGCCTGTGGCACCAGGCCGGCGTGGGCATGACCTCCCACCTGGGCGCGGTGGAGCTCGAACGCATGCGGCGCCAGGGCATCGCCCCCCTCGCGTTCGAGCAGGGCCTCGCCCTCCTCGACGCGGCACTGGCCCGCCCGGCGGACACGTTCGTCCCCGTCCGGCTGGACCTGCGCACCGCCCGGCAGGAGACGGACCGGGGCCACGACGCCCCCGCCCTCTTCCGCGCCCTCGTACCGTCCCGGCTCCGCCGCGCGAGCGGCCCGGCCGCCACCACCGCGGAAGCCGCCGGCCCCGCCGAGCTGCGCGAACGGCTGCTGGCCGCCACCACCGACGACCGGCGCACGGAACTCGTCACGGACCTGGTCCTGCGTGAGGTCGCCTCCGTGCTCGGCGTGTCCGACACGGCCTCGCTCGCTCCGCAACAGGTCCTCAAGGACCTCGGCCTCGACTCGCTCATGGCGGTCGAACTGCGCCGCCGCCTCTCGGCCGCGACCGGCCTGTCCCTGCCGGCCACCCTCGCCTTCGACCACCCGACCCCCGAGCACATCACCCGGCTGATCCTCAAACGCATGGAACTGCCCACGTCGGACCCGGCCCCGGTGCCCGCGGCCGACGGCACGGCGACGGACAACCCCTCCGCCCAGCTGGGCTGGGCCCTCGAACGGCTCTCCGCGGACCGGATCCACAGCAGCGGACTACTGGAGCGGCTGCTGGAGCTGGCCCGCGAGGAGACTCCCGCGCCGACGACAGCACCGACGACAGCACCAGGTGGCGCACCGTCGGGCGCACCCGCGGCCGCCACGTCCCTCCTGCCGTCGGACGGCGACGGGCGTTCGGTCGACGACATCAACGCCGAACTCAACGCGCTGCTGGCGGCATCGGGGCTCGACCTCGACTGACGACGCCCGGGGGCCGCGCACCACCTGCGCCGCCCCCAGGCCACGTCGACCGGCGCTCGAGTCGTCATCGGTTGGGTGATGAAGTCCCTGAGCTGTCCCCCGGGACGCCGTTCGCTCGTGGTGGCCGTGCAGAAAGGCTCGATGGTGTCGATGTCAAACCAGGACCGAATGGAAGCCGCCCTCCCCGCGATCCGCGCGCTGCAGAAGCGCGCGGCGGACCTGGAGGAGCGGCAGGCCCGGACCCATGAGCCGATCGCGGTCGTGTCGATGGCGTGCCGTCTGCCAGGTGGTATCGCTACGCCGGAGGCGTTCTGGGAGCTGCTGGTCTCGGGCGGGGACGCGGTGGGCGGGCTGCCGTCGCGGTGGCAGGGGCTGGGCTTGTACGACCCCGACCCGGACTCGGTGGGCAAGAGTTACGCGCGCGAGGGCGGGTTCATCGAGGACGTGGAGGGTTTCGATCCCGCGTTCTTCGGGATCTCGCCGCGTGAGGCGGCGTCGATGGATCCGCAGCAGCGACTGGTCCTGGAGACATCCTGGGAAGCCCTGGAACGAGCCGGCATCCGCCCGGCATCACTGGGGGAGAGCCGCACGGGCGTCTACCTGGGCACGATGAGCTCCGACTACGGCGACCTGGGCAAGGACCTGGAAGCGCTCGACGGCTACGTCAGCACAGGCAAGGCGTCCAGCGTCGTGTCGGGCCGTGTGTCGTACACCCTCGGCCTCCAGGGCCCCGCGATCACGGTCGACACGGCGTGCTCGTCGTCGCTGGTCGCGCTTCATCTGGCAGTTCAGGCGCTGCGCCAGGGCGAGTGCGAACTGGCCCTCACGGGCGGCGTGACGGTGATGAGCGCGCCGTCACTCTTCGTGGAGTTCTCGCGGTTGAAGGGGATGGCGGCGGACGGTCGGTGCAAGTCGTTCTCGGCGGGTGCTGATGGTGCGGGCTGGGCCGAGGGCGCTGGTGTGCTGGTGTTGAAGCGGTTGTCGGTGGCGGAGCGCGATGGTGACCGGGTGTTGGCGGTGATTCGTGGCTCGGCGGTCAATCAGGACGGCCGCAGTCAGGGTCTTACGGCGCCGAACGGTCCTTCGCAGCAGCGGGTGATCCAGGACGCGCTGGCCGCGGCGCGGCTCGGTCCCGC
>NZ_JBEXOS010000137.1:0-4520 GCF_040611655.1 Streptomyces sp. NPDC006552 | reverse complement strand
CATCGGGGAGCTGCGGCGAAGCCGCATGCTCCAGGGGCGCGGGGAACTGCGCGACCAGCCCCCACCGGGCCCGCAGCCGCACCTGACCCCGGCCCGCACCCACACCCGCACCCGCACCGCCCGCCGCGTTAGGCTCAGGGCGTGGACCCGAAGACGCGGAACCGGATCATGGCCGGGGTGCTTGTGCTGATGTTCGTCGTGGTGGCCGTGGCGGCGGCCGTCGGCTCGTAGCCGATCCCGGCCGCCGCCACCTGCGCGCGGGCTACCAGGCGAACGCCTCCGGGGACGGCCCCGGGCCCGGGAAGATCTCGTCGAGACCCGCCAGGACCTCCTCGCCCAGGTCGAGCTCGACCGCGCGCAGCGCCGAGTCCAGCTGCTCCTGGGTGCGCGGGCCGACGATCGGGCCGGTGACGCCGGGACGGGTCAGCAGCCAGGCCAGGGCGGCCTCGCCGGGCTCGATGCCGTGCTTGTCGAGCAGGTCCTCGTACCGCTGGACCTGCTCGCGCACCTGGGAGTTCTCCAGGGCGCCCGCGCTGCGGCCGCCGTTGCGCCGGCTGCCCTCGCGCTCCTTCTTCAGCACGCCGCCGAGCAGACCGCCGTGGAGCGGGGACCACGGGATGACGCCGACGCCGTAGTCCCGCGCGGCCGGGATGACCTCCATCTCGGCGCGCCGCTCGGCCAGGTTGTAGAGGCACTGCTCGCTGACGAGGCCGAGCCGGCCGTGGCGGGCGGCCACCTCGTTGGCCTGGGCGATCTTGTAGCCGGGGAAGTTCGACGAGCCCGCGTAGAGGATCTTGCCCTGCTGGACGAGGACGTCGACGGCCTGCCAGATCTCCTCGAAGGGGGTGGACCGGTCGATGTGGTGGAACTGGTAGATGTCGATGTAGTCCGTCTGGAGCCGCTTGAGGCTGGCGTCGACGGCGCGGCGGATGTTCACCGCGCTGAGCCGGTCGTGGTTGGGCCAGACGTCGCCGCCGCCGGTCATGCTCCCGTAGACCTTGGTGGCAAGGACGGTCTTGTCGCGCCGGTCGCCGCCCTGGGCGAACCAGTTGCCGATGATCTCCTCGGTACGGCCCTTCTCGCTGCGGCCGTACACGTTCGCCGTGTCGAAGTAGTTGATGCCACTGGCCAGCGCCGCGTCCATGAGGGAGTGGCTGGTTGCCTCGTCGGTCTCCGGACCGAAGTTCATGGTGCCGAGGACGAGCCGGCTGACCTTGAGTCCCGTGCGTCCGAGCTGCGTGTACTTCATGACAGCCCAGCCAAGTCGGTGGAGTGCGCTCTAGGCAAGCACCGCGGGGGAGTGGGCCGCCGCAAGGCGGTAGGGGCCGCCGATGCCCCACGCCTGGTGCAGCGCCTCGGCGAAGGCCGCGGCGAGCTTGTGCTCGCCGGAGGCGTTCGGGTGCGTGCCGTCGTAGGTGTCCGTGTGGATGTCGTACGAGCGCGGGGCCGAGGCCAGCAGGAGCGGGGAGCGGGGCTCGTCCAGGTCCGCGACCGTCTTCGCGAGCAGGGTGTTGAAGTGGGCGACCTCGGCGGCGAAGGCGGCGTCGGACTCGGCCCGGATGTTCGGGATGACGGGGAGGGCGGCCATGCGCACGGCCGGGTTGGCGGTGCGGGCGGCGGTGACGAAGCGGCGGACGTTCTGCGCGGTCTGCTCGGCGTCCGTGTAGAAGCCGAGGTCGATCAGGCCGAGGGAGACCAGGAGGAGGTCGGCGCGGGCCCCGGCGACCGCGTCCGCGATGGCCGGTGCCATGTGCAGCCAGCCCTCGCCCCAGCCCGCGAAGTGGGCTTGCGGGAAGCCGGGGTCGGCGTAGTCGTGGCCGCCGCCGTGCAGCGCGGTGCGGGGGCCGGTCACGGCGCAGGCGGTGCCGGTGGCGCGCAGGTGCTGCCACATGCGGTGGCGCCAGGTGTGCTCGCCCGCGCTTCCTATCGTCATCGAGTCACCGACGAACATGAACCTGAGCATCCGCTCATCATCGTCGATCACCCGGACCGCGTGCGTGTGAGACCGAACACGCCTGGCAAGCTGGGGGCATGCGTTCGTACAAGGCGTCGTCGCGTGTGGGTGGGGCCGCGGCCGCCGCCGTGCTGCTGTCGGTCTGCGCGGCCGGTCCCGCGTCCGCCGGCGACCGGCCGGCCGGCTCCGACGGCTTCACCCTCCAGGACCCGCGGATCACCGAGTCCAGCGGCCTGGCCGCCTCCCGCGCCCACCCCGGCGTCTACTGGACCCACAACGACAGCGACGACGGCGCGTACCTGTACGCCGTCGACGGGCGGACCGGGAAGACCGTCGCCACGCTCACCCTGACCGGGATCGGCTCGCCGCGGGACGTCGAGGCGATCTCGGTCGGCCCGGACGGCGACCTGTACGTCGGCGACATCGGGGACAACCTCGGCGGCACCTGGGACCACGTGTGGATCTACAAGGTGCCCGAGCCGAAGGTGCTGCGCGACCAGACCGTACGGGCGACGCAGTACGTCGTGAAGTACGCGGACGGGCCGCGCAACGCCGAGGCGATGATGGTCCACCCGAAGACCGGCCGGGTCTACATCGTGGAGAAGGACGAGGACGGCGGCGGCCTCTACGAGGGCCCGGACCCGCTGGACTCCGCCGCCACGAACGTCTTCAAGCGGGTCGCCGACATCGATCTGTGGGTTACCGACGGCGCCTTCTCACCGGACGGCAGACAGCTCGCCCTGCGCGGCTACTTCGGCGGTGTCGCGTACTCCTGGAAGAACGGGAAGCCCACCCGGCAGGGCCAGTTGAGCGTGCCGATGCAGCCGCAGGGCGAGTCGGTGACGTATACCGCCGACGGCCGGACCCTGCTCTACGGCAGTGAGGGCCGGGGGAGTTCGGTCAAGCCCGTGGAGGTCGCGGGCGCGGGCGGGAACTCCGGGGGATCGGACGGGAGTTCGGCCGACGGCGGCGACGGCGACGGGGGCGGGTTCACCGGCAAGGCCGGGGCCGTCGGGGCGGCCGTACTGCTGATCGTGGTCCTCGGGGTGGGGCGGCTGGTACGGCGGCCCAAGGCGAAGTGACCCGCCGGGTGCGCGCCGGGGACGCGGGGCTCCGCCCCGGGCCCCGCTCCTCAGGCGCCGGAGGGGCTGTTGGATGCCCTCCCGGCGCCTGAGCGGGGCGTCAGAGCTTGTCGATCACGTAGTCGACGCAGGCCGTCAGCGCCTGCACGTCGGCCGGGTCGATCGCCGGGAACATCGCGACGCGCAGCTGGTTGCGGCCCAGCTTGCGGTACGGCTCGGTGTCGACGATCCCGTTGGCGCGGAGCACCTTCGCGACGGCGGCGGCGTCGATGTCGTCGGAGAAGTCGATCGTGCCGATGACCTGCGAGCGCTTGGCCGGGTCCGTGACGAACGGCGTCGCGTGCTTGGACTCCTCGGCCCACGTGTACAGGCGGGTCGAGCTGTCCTTGGTCCGCGCGGTCGACCAGGAGAGGCCGCCCTGCCCGTTGATCCAGTCCAGCTGCTCGGCGAGCAGGAAGAGCGTGGCGAGGGCCGGGGTGTTGTACGTCTGGTTCTTGCGGGAGTTGTCGATCGCCGTCGGCAGGGAGAAGAACTCCGGGACGTGGCGGCCGCTCGCGTGAATGCGCTCGGCGCGCTCGATCGCGGCCGGGGAGAAGACCCCGATCCACAGGCCGCCGTCGGAGGCGAAGGACTTCTGCGGGGCGAAGTAGTAGACGTCCGTCTCGGCGATGTCCACGGGCAGGCCGCCCGCGCCGGACGTGGCGTCGACCAGGACGAGGGCGCCCTCGTCGGCGCCGGCCACGCGCTTGATGGGGGCGGCGACACCGGTCGAGGTCTCGTTGTGGGTCAGGCCGTAGACGTCGACGCCGGACTCGGCCTTCGGCTCCGGGTGCGTGCCCGGGTCCGAGCTGATCACGGTCGGCTCGGCCAGCCAGGGGGCCAGCTTGGACGCCTTCGCGAACTTGGAGGAGAACTCGCCGAAGTTCAGGTGCTGCGACTTGTTCTCGATCAGCCCGTGGGTCGCGACGTCCCAGAAGGCGGTCGAGCCGCCGTTGCCCAGGACGACCTCGTACCCCTCGGGGAGGGAGAACAGGTCCTTCACCCCCTCGCGCACCCGGCCGACCAGGTTCTTGACCGGGGCCTGGCGGTGGGAGGTGCCCAGCAGGGACGTGCCGGTGGCGGCCAGGGCGTCCAGCGCCTCCGTGCGCACCTTGGAGGGGCCAGCGCCGAAACGTCCGTCGGCGGGCTTGATGTCAGCGGGAATCTGGATCTCAGCCACGTCTTGGAGGGTAGCGGGTGTATTTGAGCGGGCTGGGGGGTGTCCGGCGGCTGAGATGGGTGATCTTGGGGGCGGCGGGGTTGTGGGGTGCGGCTCGCTTGTCGCGGCTGTGCGGGCCGCTCCCCGGCCGCGGGCCCGGTGGGGGCTGGTCGCGCAGTTCCCCGCGCCCCTGAGATGCGCACTGCGTGCGCCATCTCATCGGGCGCCCCTTCAGGGGCGCGGGGAGCTGCGCGAGAAGCCCCACCGGGTTGCGGACGAGGTACTG
>NZ_JBEXOS010000136.1:0-4773 GCF_040611655.1 Streptomyces sp. NPDC006552 | reverse complement strand
AGTGCTCATCCGGTCCTGGTCCAGCCGGTCACCGGGACCGCTGACGACAGTGGCGTGGACGCGGTGGTGACGGGTTCGCTGCGGCGGGACGACGGCGGCCTGCGACGGCTGCTGACGTCGATGGCCGAACTGTTCGTGCACGGCGTGCCCGTCGACTGGAGCGGCGTTCTGCCCGCCGGAGCCACGACCGCCGCCCTCGACCTGCCCACCTATGCCTTCCAGCACCAGCACTACTGGCTGCACGGGACCGGAGCGGCCACCGACGCCGCCGCCCTCGGCCAGTCCGCGGCCGGTCACCCGTTGCTCGGCGCCGTGGTGCGGCTGCCGCACTCCGGTGGTCTGGTCTTCACCTCGCGCCTCTCGCTCACGACCCACCCCTGGCTGGCCGATCACGCGGTCGGCGGCGTCGTCATCCTGCCCGGCTCCGGCCTGGTCGAACTGGCCGTGCGCGCCGGTGACGAGGCCGGCTGCGGTGTGCTGGAGGAACTCGTCATCGAGGCGCCGCTCATCGTGCCCGCGGCCGGTGGCGTACGCGTCCAGGTCGCGCTGGGCGCCCCCGACGAGAACGGCACACGCGCTGTCGAGATCCACTCCCAGCGCGAGGACACCACCGAGGACGACGCGGCGTGGACGCGGCACGCCACCGGCACACTGACCGCCGCCTCGACGGAACCGTCCACCACCTTCGACTTCACCGCCTGGCCGCCGCCCGGCGCCGAACCCGTCGAGGTCGGTGACTTCTACCGTGGCCTGGAGGAGCGCGGCTACGGCTACGGTCCCGCCTTCCAGGGCGTACGCGCCGTGTGGCGGCGCGGTGAGGACGTCTTCGCCGAGGTCGCCCTGGGCGAGGAACTCCGCGAGGAGGCCGGCCGGTTCGGACTCCACCCCGCGCTGCTCGACGCGGCCCTGCAAGCCGCCACGATCGGCAACACCGACACCACCGACGCCGGGGACACCGGGACGCCCGTGCTCGCCTTCGCGTGGAACGGCCTGGAGCTGCACGCCTCCGGCGCCTCCGCGCTGCGGGTGCACATCGCTCCCGCCGGGCAGGACGCGCTGACGGTCCGGGCGGCCGACGAGACCGGCGGCCCGGTGGTGACGCTGGAATCCCTGGTGTCGCGGGCCGTCTCCGCCGAGCAGCTGGAGGCCCCGGCCGACGCGGTCGTGGCCGACGCGCTCTTCCGGCTGGACTGGGCCGACCTGCCCGCACCGCCCGACTCGGAGCTCCCGCCGTCCTGGCTGCCGGTGTCCTCCCCCGAGGACGTGGCGGCCGTGGCCGCGAGCGGCGCCGCTCCCGCCGTCGCGGTCCTGGAGGCCGTCACGGGCGCGGCCGACGCCGACGGCGCCGTACTCGCCCTCTCCTCGCACGTGCTCGCCGTGGTGCAGGCGTGGCTGGAGGCCGACGGCCTGGAGGAGACACGGCTCGTCGTCGCGACCCGGGGCGCGACGCCCGCGGGCGGGACCGCCGTGAGCGACCCGGCCGGATCGGCGGTGTGGGGCCTGATCCGCGCGGCCCAGTCCGAGCACCCGGACCGGTTCGTCCTCCTGGACACCGACCCCACCGCCGACGGCGGCGTGGACTCGGTCATCGACTACGTCCTCGGTCCCGTCGTGGCCTCCGGGGAGCCCCAGGTCGCCATCCGCGACTCGGCCATGTCGATCCCCCGGCTCGCCCGCCCCACGGACCAGGACGGCGGCGGCGAGCCCGCCACGTTCGGACCGCGGGGCACCGTCCTGATCTCCGGCGGCGGATCGCTCGGCGGCGTGGTGGCACGGCACCTCGTCGCCCACCACGGCGTCCGGCAGCTGGTCCTGGCCAGCCGCCGGGGCCCGGCGGCCGACGGCGTCGAGGAGCTGACCGCCGAGCTGACCGGGCAGGGCGCGTCCGTGTCGGTCGTCGCCTGCGACGTCTCCGACCGGACCCAGGTCGAGGCGCTGCTGGCCCCCCTGTCCGACCTGCGGGGCGTGGTGCACACGGCCGGCGTCTTCGACGACGGACTGATCGCCTCCCTCACCCCGGAGCGGCTGGCCAAGGTGTACGCACCGAAGGTCGACGCCGTACGCCACCTCGACGCGCTGACCCGCGGCCTGGACCTCGACGCGTTCGTCGTGTTCTCGTCCGTGGCGGGCCTGTCCGGCGGCGCGGGCCAGGGCAACTACTCGGGCGCCAACGCCTTCCTCGACGGCCTGATGGACCACCGCCGCGCCGCGGGCCTGCCCGGACTCTCCCTGGCCTGGGGGCTGTGGGAGCAGTCCCTCGGCATGGCCGGTCACCTCAGCGCCGTCGACCAGGCGCGGGCCGGCCGCAGCGGTGTGCTGGAGATATCGGCGGCCGCGGGTATGGAACTGTTCGACGCCGCGCTCCTCCGGGGCCGGCCGCTCCTCGTCCCCGTCCGACTCGATCTGCGCACCGTACGGGCCGACGCGTCGGCGGGCGCGGCGGTGCCGCACCTGCTGCGCGGTCTCGTACGCGCCGGCCGGCAGCAGGCCCGCGCGGCCGGCACCACGGGCGAGAACCGGCAGCTGTCCGACCGGCTCGCCGGACTCACCGCCGCCGAGCAGGAAGCGCTCCTGCTCGATCTGGTGCGGACCCAGGCCGCGGTCGTGCTCGGCCACAGCGGCGCGGAGCACATCCGCCCGCAGACGGCGTTCAACGAGGCGGGCTTCGACTCGCTGACCTCGGTGGAGCTGCGCAACCGGCTGCGCGAGGCGACCGGCCTCAAGCTGCCTCCCACGCTCGTCTTCGACTACCCGACCCCGCTGGTCCTCGCCCGCTATCTCCGCGAGGAGTTCGGCGAGACGGCGGCCGACGGGCCCGAGGCGGTACCGGCCGCCACCGCCGCCGACGCGGGCGAGCCGATCGCGATCGTCGGCATGTCCTGCCGGCTGCCCGGCGGCGTCACCTCCCCCGACGAGCTGTGGAAGCTCGTCGTCGACGGGGTCGACGCGATCTCCGACTTCCCCGAGGACCGCGGCTGGGACCTGGAGGGCCTCTTCGACGAGGACCCGGACCACGCCGGTACGTCGTACGTCAGCCAGGGCGGGTTCCTGCGCGGCGCGGGCCTCTTCGACGCAGGGTTCTTCGGGATCTCGCCGCGCGAGGCCCTCGCCATGGACCCGCAGCAGCGCCTCCTCCTGGAGACGTCCTGGGAGGCGCTCGAAGGCGCGGGCATCGACCCGCTCACCCTCAAGGGCACCGACGTCGGCGTCTTCTCCGGCGTCTCCGGCCAGGGCTACGGGACCGGCGCGATCGCCCCGGAGGTCGAGGGCTTCGCGGGCACCGGGCTCGCGTCCAGCGTGGCGTCGGGCCGCGTCTCGTACGTCTTCGGCTTCGAGGGCCCGGCGGTGTCCGTGGACACGGCGTGCTCGTCGTCGCTGGTGGCGATGCACCTGGCGGCCCAGTCGCTGCGCCAGGGCGAGTGCACCATGGCGCTCGCCGGCGGCGCGATGGTGATGGCGACCCCCGCCACCTTCATGGCGTTCTCCCGCCAGCGCGGCCTGGCGGGCGACGGCCGCTCCAAGGCGTTCGCGGACGGCGCCGACGGCATGGGCCTGTCCGAGGGCGTCGGCATCGTGGTCCTGGAACGCCTCTCGGTGGCCCGCGAGCGCGGCCACGAGATCCTGGCGGTGCTGCGCGGCAGCGCGGTCAACCAGGACGGCGCCTCCAACGGCCTCACCGCCCCCAACGGGCCCTCGCAGCAACGGGTCATCCGCAAGGCCCTGGCGGGCGCCGGGCTCTCCCCGGCCGAGGTGGACGTCGTGGAGGGCCACGGCACGGGCACGGCGCTGGGCGACCCGATCGAGGCGCAGGCGCTCCTCGCCACGTACGGCAAGGACCGCGACCCCCAGAAGCCTTTGTGGCTCGGCTCGTTGAAGTCGAACGTCGGACACACGCAGGCCGCCGCCGGTGTCGTCAGCGTCATCAAAATGGTGCAAGCGCTGCGCCACGGCGTGCTGCCCCCTACGCTGCACGCGGACCGGCGCACGTCCCAGGTGGACTGGTCGGTGGGCGCGGTGGAGCTGCTGACCGAAGCGCGCGAGTGGCCGCGCGGCGGAGCACCGCGCCGTGGCGGCGTGTCGTCGTTCGGCGTCAGCGGGACGAACGCGCACCTGATCCTGGAGGAGGCACCGGATGCCGCGGAGACACCCGCAGTGGAGACCCCGCGACCGCTGGTCGCCGCGTCGGACACCGTCCCGCTGGTGGTGTCGGCGCGCGGCATCGGCGCACTGGCCGGCCAGGCGGAGCGGCTCGCCGCATTCGTCGCGGGCACGGACGAGGTGCCACTGGCGTCAGTGGCCGCATCCCTGATCTCCCGGCGCACCCTGCTCGGGGAGCGGGCGGTGGTCGTGGCCGGTTCGCGGACCGAGGCACTGGCCGGACTGCGCGCACTCGCCGAGGGGGAGAGCGCGTCCTCGCTGGTGATGACCGGTGGTGGCTCGGGTACGCCCGGCAAGGTCGTGTGGGTGTTCCCGGGTCAGGGTTCGCAATGGGCTGGCATGGGCCGGGAGTTGATGGACTCCTCACCGGTGTTCGCGGAGCGGATCGAGGAGTGCGCGGCAGCGCTTGCGCCCTTCGTGGACTGGTCGCTCGTAGATGTGTTGCGGGGTGAGGTCGAGCCCGGGTTGTTGGAGCGGGTTGATGTGCTTCAGCCCGCGAGTTTTGCGGTGATGGTGGGGTTGGCGGCGGTGTGGTCGTCGGTGGGTGTGCTGCCGGATGCGGTGGTGGGGCACTCGCAGGGTGAGATCGCGGCGGCTTGTGTGTCCGGGGCGTTG
>NZ_JBEXOS010000135.1:0-5263 GCF_040611655.1 Streptomyces sp. NPDC006552 | reverse complement strand
GACAACCAGCCTGCCTACGTGACACCTATCGTGCTTCGGCACACCGATGCCGGAGTACACGACTGTCAGACAGACGCTCACCAGCGCATGCCGAGTTGATCCAGCGCTGACCGCCGCTGCTCCCTGAGCTTGTTGGCGCGGCGGCGGGTGTTGGCGGTCCACATGCCGAGGTCGACCAGGACGTCGCCGTCAGCTGTGGTCTCGCGTCTGGTGGCGGCGGGTCCGGCGAGGTCGACGGGCAGGGCTTCGATGTGTTTGCGGGGCACGTTCAGGTGCCCTTCCCGGCTGTGGAACTGGCGGGCCGCGGCGAGATTGAGCGCCCATTTGTGGTCCTGGGCCACCTTCACCGGCCGCTCGTCCTCACCGGCCGGCTCGATGCCGAGCACGTGCTCCAGCAGCCACTGCTGCGCCGCCGTCAGCTGCTCGAAGCCGTACCGCTGCGCGCTTACTCAGCGTCCCAGGTCCTCGCCCTGGACGACGACGTCCCCGGCCGCGGTCGGCAGGCTCCCCCCGCCGGCCACGTGCGCCTGCACGAGACGCAGGTAACGCTGCCAACCGATGTCCCACGCCGGGCACCACCAGGGTCGACGTCGTCGAGCGCCTGGCGGCGGCCCCGGGGAGCAGCGGAGGCGCGGAAGGGCGTCACAGGGCGCAGCAGAGCCCCCTTTAAGGCGGGGTGGGCGGGGCGGGGTGGGCCACCGGCCGCCGCCACGCGCGGCAGGGCCCGCTCCGCGGTCCCTGCGGGGTGCCTCCGCATCGAGCGGCAATGAGACGGCCCCCAGGGGCGGGGCAGCAGCAAGGCACGGCAACACCCCTTTGTAGGGGTGGGCTTTTGGGGGTGCCGTCTACGGCGAAGCCCCGGCGCTCGTGCTGTCGGGGCTTCGCTGCTGCCGTTTTCAGGCGGTCGTCGTGTCGTCCTCGAAGTAGTACCAGTCGTCGCCGTTGTCGGGGCCGAAGTAGTAGAGGGGCGGGTCGTCGTCGCTGGGGGTGTGGGGCGCGGCGACGGGTGCGGTGGTGTGGGTGGTGGCCAGGGCCGCGGGGGCGGACAAGGTCAGTGCGGCGGCGACCAGGGCGGCCGCCGTGAGGGCGGTGCGTACACGCATGAGGACTCCGAAGTTGTGCGGATGCGGAGCTGTGTAGGTCCCCCTCCGCCAGCGCAGCCAGACCCCGTCCCCTGCAAGATCACCCGAACCGATCACGTCAGGTCCTCTCCTTTCAGGGCGGGGCTCCCGACGCGGCGCCACGGTACACACAGCCCCCGGACCCGAGGCATCTTCACAACCCCGCAGGGGCCGTCTCCGGCGCCTGCCGGGACCCTCACCCCCTCGGCCCGGGCCAGAACACCACTGATGCTCGGCGCTGAGTCTTCAGTGGTTCGGCGTTGATTCTTCAGTGGAGGTCCGACTCGTGTCGCTTGAGGTTTTTTCTGGTGTGCTGAATGAGGGATGCCGAGTTGGTACTGAAAGCTGGCGCCGATTCCCGATGAAATGGGGAGGCCGAACGTGTAGCACCTGGGGTCCTGCCGTGTCACCAGCGCATGCCCAACTGATCGACTGCCGCTCGTCGTTGGGCGGTGAGCTTCTCGACGCGCCTCCTGACGTTGGCGGTCCACATGCCCAGGTCGACCAGGACGTCGCCGTCGGGTGTGGTTTCGCGCCCGGCGGCAGCCGGCCCAGCGAGGTCGACGGGCAGGGCTTCGACGTGTTTGCGGGGCACGTTCAGGTGCCCTTCCCGGCTGTGGAACTGTCGGGCGGCGGCGAGGTTGAGAGCCCATTTGTGGTCCTGGGTCACCTTCACCGGCCGCTCGTCCTCTCCGGCCGGCTCGATGCCGAGCACGTGCTCCAGCAGCCACTGCTGCGCGGGCAGCAGCTGCTCGAAGCTGTGGCGCTGTGCTTGTACCCAGCGTCCGAGGTCTTCGCCCTGGACGACGACGTCCCCGGCCGTGGTGGGCAGGTGCCCGCCGTCGGCCAGGTGGGCCTGTACGAGACGGAGGCTGCGTTGCCAGCCGGTGTCCCAGGCAGGGCACCACCCAGGATCGATGTCATCCAGCGCCTGGCGCCGCTCGTCGGTGAGCGCCCCGGCCTCCGGCCCGACGGGTTCCCCGGCTTCCCGGCGCGCGGCGATCCGGTCCGCGAGGCGGGCCGCGTCGCGCATGTTCTTGGCCCACTTCCCCACCGGATACCCGTCCCACACTGCGGTGGCCGGGGGCAGGAAGTGCCCGTGTGCCTTGGCCCAGGCCCGCGCGGCGGCGAGCCCGTCAGCGAAGGCGTCCTCGCGCGGCGCCCACACCATGCCCAGCCCGTCCAGCTCCCGGACCCGTTCCGGGTCGAGCCGGCCGGCCTTGTAGGAGCGCCGCTGATGGGTGAGCCACACCCCCAGCGGAAAGCCCGCGGGCGTCCAGTCCTGGGGCGTCACGAAGCTGTACGGGGCCGCCAGTGGCTCGTCCCCGTGCTCCTTGACGTAGCGGGCGGCGGCCTCGATGCCGCGCCGCCAGTACGCGCCCTCGGGTTCCAGGACCCGCAGCCGCACGAACCGCGCGAGCTCCGCCGGGTCCCGCGGCGTGGAGAACTTCAGTAGCTCCCGCGCCCCCGCACTCACCGGCTCGGCCGGTTCCACGCCCTCCAGGCCGTTGACGTCGTCCAGGAACTCAGCATCGTCAGCACCCTCTGAACTATCCTCGTCCCAACTCCCGCTCCGTGCACGGGAGTCAGCGAGCGCCTCGATGGTCTCCGTATCGTGCGCACGCAACGCTTCAAGGACCTTCGCCAACCCTCCAAAGGCCGGAGAGGTCAATAGATTGTCCGCGTCTTCATCCGGCCCGAGAAATACCGGCACGACCAGAGACGCAACTTTTCCCTGCCCCGGCTTCATCCGCAGAGCCCGCCCGATCATTTGCACAATATCGACCATGGACCCGCGCACATCACAAAAGGCGACCGAATCACAATTCGCGGTATCGACGCCTTCACCCAACACCTTCACGGAGGAAAGCACCCGCAGAGCGGCAGGCAGCAACTCGACCCCGGAACCCCCGCCCGGGCCCTCCTGCCTCCCGCCCGCCTCCTGGTGCTCCTGGTGCTCGATGACGTCCGAGGCGAACTCCGCCAGCACCGCCCGCCGGTGCGCCGGCGCATGGTCGCCGTGCAACCAGCTCGACCACACCCGCTTCGGGTCCGGGTAGGTGTGCGCGTCTTCCTCCCACAGCCGCGCCGCGGCCTCCCCGATCCCCGCGGACATGGCCTCGGCCTCCGCGACACGGGAGTGGAAGGTGAGCACCTTGCGCAGGTTCTCCCGCGCGGCCGCGGTCAACACCCCCGACTGCAACGCCGCCAACCTGGCCCCGCGCACCCGCTCCGTGCCCGACCCGAGCTGTGCCCGGTGCCCGTACTCCGGGTCCCGGATGTCGACGCACACGACCTGGTACGGCGCGATCAGCCCCCGCTCGATGCTCTCTGAGAGGGAGAGCTTGTAGGCGACGGGGCCGAAGACGGGGGAGTCCTCGCTCATGCTCGCCACCAGCCGTGAGCCCTCCCCGCCGCCCGCGCCGGTTCCGTCTGCGGTGGCCTGCCACACCCGGGGCGTGGCCGTCATGTACAGCCGCCGCACCGCAGCCACCTGCTCCTGATCGTGCACGGCCGCCCACGGCTTCAACCCGTCCCCACTGGTGCGGTGCGCCTCGTCCACGACCATGAGGTCGAATGCGTCCAGGCCCCGCGCGTGGGCCCGGCGCAGCACGTCGACGGACGCGTACGTCCCGAACAAGGTCACGGTCTCCAAGTCCCGCACCCAGTCGACCAGTTCACCCTCGTCCGTGGTGCACGGCAGCCCTCCCGAGTCTCTGGCCGGCAGGGAGCACACCCCGACCATCGCCCCCGACCGGCCCCCATCACGCCGCCACGCCGTCGCCGTCTGCACCAACAGGTCCAGCGTCGGCACCAACACCACCACCCGCCGCGCGCGGAGCCGCTGCGCGGTCGCAACGGCGATGAGCGTCTTGCCGGAACCGGTGGCAGCGATGCACTGGCACCTCAGCCCCTCCTGCGGCAGGCGCCCGTCTGCGGGCTCCTGGAGGGCCCGCACGACCGCATCCACCGCCTCGACCTGGTGGGGCCGCAGAACCTGCCCAGAAGCCCGCCCACTCACCGCTGCGCCAGCTCCTCAAGCAGGGACGGATTGACGATCCGCACGATCGCCTCAATGTCCCCCCGCTCAGCGGCCGGCCACAGCTCCGCACGCGCAGCCCGGTACTTCGCGGTCAGCCGCTCCCGCTTGTCCGCAGGCAGCTGCGCGGCACGGTCCGGATGCGAGTTGTGCGCGTTGTCCGCGATCTTCAACAGCGTCGCGTCAGGGTCCGCGGTGATCCGGCGGATCTTCTCCGCGTAGGCCGTGCCCGCCTGGTTCGTCACCGCCTGGACGATCTCCACCACCCGCGCGGGAACACCGACGTTCAGCAACTGCTCGGCGCTCCAGTCGGTGTCCTCCAGGACGTCGTGCAGCAGGCCGGCCATGACGAGCGTGTCACCGAACGGGGTGAGCCCGGCTGCCACTGCTCGCACGTGCTCGACGTAGTCCACGCCGATCTTGTCGACCTGCCCGGCATGAGCCGAAGCAGCCAGAGCATCGACGTCACTGACGGACTTCACTTTCCGTCCCTCATTTCCACGATGGGTTTCTATCGTCGGATTCATGTTCTGGCCCTTCGAGTTCGAACTTAAGAACCCTGCACGTTTTGCAGTCAGCCCACCCCAGACCGTTCCTCGGGGGGAAGTTACCTGAGTTCAGAATTCAGCCGGGCCGGAAAGATGACACACAACCCAGAAGCAATCTGACGACACGTCAGACGCGTTGTCCCGGGTGGATCGGTGACGCGCTCTCAGTACAGAAGATAGCGCACCCAAAGCTTTGACATACCCACTCTCGGAGGGTTGTCCTGAAGTCTGCGGGGCTGGTTACCTTCAAGGCGTGAGAGTGCACGCTTCCGACCGTTTCTGACCGGGCGTCAGCCTCAAGGAGTGGCCGGGGCGGGAGCCGCGAGAGTGGGAGCCGGTGCAGACCTGATCCACCAGCAGCCCGGCAACCCCCTCTCCCAGCTGCCGCTTTCGTCGGATTCGCGGAGCGGATTCGACACAGGCCGGATCGCGGAGCGAGCCGAGCCGCCGGGCCGCGGAGCGGACCCGGCAAGGCGTCACGGAGTGACGCCCAACTCCCAGCCGCGGCCTTGGGGGCCCGGGGTCTTGACCGGCCTGTATGTGGTTCGGCCGGG
>NZ_JBEXOS010000134.1:0-5599 GCF_040611655.1 Streptomyces sp. NPDC006552 | reverse complement strand
TCCTGCGGGAGGTGTTCGAACTGGATGTCGGTGTGCAGGACGTACAGGATCCCGCACAACACCTGGCGGTCCGGGACCGGCAGGCGACCGGGGTAGCGGAACCGCCGCTCCTTCTTCGGCAGCAGCGGCTCGATCCGCTCCCACAAGTCGTCCGGCACGATCCACGGTGAAGTTCCCACAGCCTGGCCAACGCTCAACTGCCCGGTCAGGCACGGCTGCCAGGGACGATGCACCTCATTGTGTTAGCCGTTCTAAGACCGTAGAAGGGGGGGCCTTCACCCCTGACCAACTCCACCCGGGTGCTGGCCACCGTGCTCTACCTACGCAAAGTCGGCACCCGAGACCTCCTGGCACAACTCTTCGAAGTCAACGGCAGCATCCTCACCAGGGCTATTCACGAAGTCCAGCCCCTTCTAGGCGCTTCTTCTTGATACGGGAACCGGCGCCGAAGCAGGCAGCGTCCATCGTTACACAAGATCGTTAGCGGGGCAGAGGAGCATTGGATGACCGACACGGCTACCCGTTACCTCTATCTGGCGCGGCATGGCGAGGCGGCGTCGGAGGAGAGCGGGCTGACGGAGAGGGGCCGTCGGCAAGCCATGCTGCTCGGTGAGCGCCTGCGGGAGGTCCCTTTCGCGGCTGTTCACCATGGCCCGCTGCCCCGGGCAGAGCAGACCGCGCGTCTGATCGGCGACCAGCTGCGGAACGTTCCCCTGCGCGTCTCGGAAGTTGCTGGTGACTACGTTCCTTACGTACCCCTGAGAGACGAGCTGCCGGCGGAATTCGCCGACTTCTTCCTGCGTTTCCTTTCTGGCGCCACTGAGGAGGAACGCGAGCACGGAGCTGCTCTCGCCCGGCAGGCGCTGGAGATGTTCACCGGGCCGGTGAACGGTGAAGAGGACCGTCACGAACTGGTCGTCACCCACAACTTCCTGGTCGCCTGGCTCGTCCGGGACGCCATGCATGCGCCGCACTGGCGTTGGCTCGGCCTCAACCACGGCAACGCCGCTCTCACGGTCATCCGGTACGCGCCCGCCCGGCCAGCCTCCGTCCTCGTCTCGAACGACATACGGCATCTGCCCCGCGAGCTGCGCTGGACGGGCTTCCCTCCCGAGGTTCACGTCTAGCGTGCCCGCTGGATGGGTTCGCCAGTTGATCAGCTGTGTCCATCCGATTAGTGATCACCGATGAGATGTGGGACCGGATCGAGCCGCTGATGCCAGCCGATCCGGTCCGCGGCCGAAGGTGGGCCGACCACCGCCGCACCCTCGAGGCCATCGCCTGGAAGTACCGCACCAACTCGCCCTGGCGGGATCTGCCCGACGAGTTCGGCTCGTTCCAGACCACCCACAAACGGCTGATCAGGTGGGCCGTCGACGGCACCTGGGAGAAGACCTTCGCCGCCGTCCTGGCGGCGGCGGATGCCGACGACGACATCGACTGGACGCTCTCGGTCGACTCCACGGTCGTGCGGGCCCACCAGCACGCCGCAGGCGCATGCAAAGAGGGGCGATCCGCTCTGGCGAGCCTGTCGATCACGCCCTCGGACGCTCTCGCGGGGGCTTGAGCACCAAGGTCCACCTGGCCGCGGACGGCGGTGCACGGCCTCTGGCCTTCACGGTCACCGCAGGCCAGGCCGGGGACGCACCCGCATTCGAGACGGTGATGTCCCGCATCCGCGTGCCTCGCAGCGGACCGGGACGGCCGCGAACCCGGCCCATCGTGGTGCTGGCCGACCGGGCCTACTCATCGCGCGCCATCCGCAGCCACCTGCGACGCCGGGGAATCCGCGCGGTCATCCCGCAGCCCTCCGACCAGATCGACCACCGCCTGCGGCGGGGTCGCCACGGAGGCCGCCCGCCAGGCTTCGACCGCGAAGCCTACAAGCAGCGGAATGCAGTTGAGCGTTGCATCAACCGCCTCAAGCAGTGGCGCGGCCTGGCCAGCCGAACCGACAAACTCGCGATCGCCTACCAGGCCGCACTCCACCTCGCTGGCATCCTCATCTGGGCCCGACGCTGACCAAAGAGACAGAACCTAGGGCGCCGACGCAGCCCCGCGCCGTCGGCGCCCCAGGCTGCCTCCCGCCGCCGGCCGTGAGCTGTGGCGATGTCAGGCGCCGCAGGGGGTGTCGCCGATGTGCAGGCTGTGGGTGACGTCGTTGAGCTGGTAGGAGCGCAGGTCGCCGATGGTACCGCCCTCGCGGCCGACACAGACGTGCCGGCCGAAGTAGGTGTCCTTCTGGTAGACGCGTGCGGTGCGGCCGCTGTTGTTGATGACGGAACTGCCCGCGCCGCGGATGTAGTCGGGCAGGTGACGCACGGAGCCGTCGACGGCGCGCTTCACGTAGGGCTGGCCGCCGAACTCGATCTCGGGGTAGATGCAGACGAACCCGCGCGGGCAGCTGACCTGGTGCCGGACCGGGCTAGGGGATCCTGCTGTGGGGGTGGCGTGGGCGGGCGCGAGGCCGGCCAGTGAGGCGGCCAGCATGGCCGGGACGGCGGCGGCGAGCAACGCGCTCGTGCGGTGCAGGAGTCTCATGGCAACTGGCTGTCCTGGCGGAACGGTTCGCCATGCAGCGGGCGTCTGCTGTTCCTCCGGATGAGTGACATGGAGCGAGTGGTGAGCCGTCTGGTGTCGGCGTCGCTGCGAAACGCCATACGTGCCCTACCGCCGGCCGGGAGCCTGGTGTTAGGAGGCGGGGGTGCGCTCTCGTAGCGCTACTCCTCCTCTGCTACCGCCTCCTGATCCAGCGCTGGGCAAGGACGAGCGTGTCACGCAGCTCATCAACACCGGCCTCAGCCCGGCGAGCAGCTCCCGTGGTCTGGGTCAGCAGAGTCTGGGCTTCCGGGAACGACGTCCCCGTGGCCGCGACCAGCCGGCCCACACAGGCATTGAGCGCCTCGCGCAGCGCGGAGCCGCCCATCGCTTGGATCTCCTCTTCCGGCAGAAGCACGGAATCGGCAGGCCCGCTGGGCAGCGAGCTGAGGTCGACAAGCCACTGACGGGCCAGGTCAAGCCCCTGGCCGAGGTCCCCAAGGGTGAACTCCTCGCGGTGACGCCGCTGCACCGCACGGTTGAGCAACGTATTGATCTCGCGAGCCGGCCGACGCGCGGCCTTCCCCACCTGCGCGGCCTGCACATTGAGCAGTTGCCGCGCCCGGGCGTAGGTGATCAGCACCCGAGGTGCTCGCAGGCCTGACCTGACCGGCGGCCTCCGGCGACGGATCGACGCCTGTGTAGATGCCATGCAGTAGCGCGTCGGCTCGTTCTTCGCCTCTCTGCGGTACCCGTCGGAAACCGGGAAGATGGTGATGTGCGTCTGAGTCTGCGGCGCGCACATACGCGTCGTCGCTGCCGTGTTGGGGGTCGCATGAATCCGGGCTACATTCTCGCAAGCCGCTACCAACTGACCAAACGGCTCGGGCGGGGAGGCATGGGTGAGGTGTGGGCCGCGCGCGATCGTGACCTCCGCCGCGACGTCGCGGTCAAACTGCTTGACGTCGCCGGGATGAACGAACCGGAACTGCAGCAGCGCTTCGAACGCGAGGGCGTCGCCGCCGCTCAGATCAATCACCCCAACGTAGCGGCCCTGTACGACCGTGGCATGGACGAGGACATGATCTTCCTCGTGATGGAGAAGGTCGAAGGAACAACGCTCGCGGAGTGCATCGATCCCGACCGCCCGCTGCACCTCGACCGCGCCCTGGCGATCGCCGCTGAAATCTGCGAGGCGCTGGTCGCCGCCCACCGAGCCCACGTCATCCACTACGACATCAAGCCGCAGAACGTGATGATCACCGATGGGGGACGGGTCAAAGTCGTCGACTTCGGCATCGCCGGTTTCCTCCAGTCCGTCTCCTCCCTCGTTCCATCGGCGTACCTCACACCGGCCGGCACACCCCAGTACGGGGCGCCGGAACAGTTCCTGACCGAACGCGGAGACGCACGGTCGGATCTGTACTCACTGGGCAGTGTTCTCTTCGGCTTGCTCGCGGGAAGACCCCCTTTCACCGGTCACAGCGCGCTCGCTCTCATACAAGAAAAGCTCGCCGACGAAGCTCCTCGAATCGACTCGGTTCGCGACGGTCTTCCTCCCGCCGTGGTCACGCTCGTCACCGAGTTGCTCCGGCGCGACCCGGACAGCCGTCCCCAGACGGCGCGGCAGGTCTACGAGCGCCTCCAGCAACTTCGCTCCCAGCCGTCACCAGAGCAGCCGCACGAGCCGCCCAAGGAGCGGAACCCGCCCGGCCCCCGCACTGTGTTCGCGATGTCCTGGACCGGCTCCGAGCCTCTCGCGACCTACACCAAACCCTCGAATAGACTGGCGGCATCGGCGCAGTGGCTGTTCTTCGTATCGATCGGCGTCTGGCTCCCCCTCGATCAGCACAAAATTCATATCGGTGGCGGAGCGGAAGAGAGCAACAATCCATGGACGGCGCTCTTCGTGCTCTGCGTACTCGCGGCAGCCGTTCTGCTTCTCGCGACCCTTATCCTGGCCGTCGAGTGGCTCCAGTGCCGCCCTGAAGGAGCGTGGTCGCTGCGCGTTAGTCCTGCGGGCGTCAAAGCGACAGGTAAGCTCGGAGAACGCGAATATCCGTGGGATGAGATCCGGACATGCGTGATCGAGAAAACCGAGGGAATCTCGACTTACGAATACACGGCGCTATGGCTGAATTTTGTGACGAACAAAGAGCTCACTGTGCGGGACAGAGTGCCACCCGCCGGCTGGACCAGAAGCCATCCGAAGACGACGCCCAGGAAGGATGGCCTCGTGCCCGTTTGCATCCTGGGCCCCATGACGGAGTCGGAGCGGACAGAACTGGACGAAGCGTTGGCGCGGTACACCCGCGAGTAGGCCGCTCATACGCCGCACCCGCATCGGGCCGACTGCCCAGACCGTGACAGGACCGAGGTCGCGTCGGGCACGGCACGGCCCCGGTTCCGAGTCCGGCTATTCGGGGAAGGGGCCACGGACCGAGACGCCGCCGTCCAGCACGATCTGCTGGCCTGTGATGTAGCGGGCCTCGTCCGAGGACAGGTAGACGACCGCGGCGGCCATCTCCTGCGACGTGCCGTAGCGGCCTGCCGGGATCTCCGGAACCCAGGTGTCGGAGGGGCCGGTGTTGACGGCCGTGCTGAAGGCCGTTGGACAGACGATGCATGGTACCGGCAGCTTCGACGGCAACCTCGCTGGAATCCCTCTGAGCAGTACTCTAAACCGGTGTGGTGGGGCAGATCTGCCCGAGCCCGACCTCACTTCCATCACTTCGCTGCTACGCAATCCTTGCGAAAACAAGGTCGTTCTCTACGTGCACGGAAAGTCCTTTACTTCCGGAATGGTCCGTCGAGAGCGTCCTACACGGACATCTGCTAATCCGTCGGCGCGCCGAGGTCGCCCGTGTTCTGGCGGCCGGGAAGTGGCCTCAAGACCGCCCCGCTCGCGGTACTCCCACGCCCGGCGGGACGTTGGCCAGCACGCAACTGCAAGGCGTGGCCCTGGACGCTGCCCTGGTAGCCGACGCGCGAGCGGCCTGCGCCCTGTCCCTCTACACCGACGAACGCAGTCCACTGCTCCAAGCCGTTCTACCCGACAGCG
>NZ_JBEXOS010000133.1:0-5616 GCF_040611655.1 Streptomyces sp. NPDC006552 | reverse complement strand
TCCCACAGCTGCTGCCGGTTGCGCGGGTCGAGGCCGGTGGTCGGCTCGTCCATGAACATGACCGGGGGCGAGACGACGAGCGCGGCCGCGAGGTCCCGACCAATGGGGGGTCGGCGAGCGCGACCCGGGCAAGACCGTGTGGTGCGAGTTCGGGGCTCAGTGACGCCCCGGGGTGGACTCCAGCTCCTCCCGGCGCGGCTTGGGGACGTGCGACGCCGGCCCGTACATCCACCGGGAGAGCCGGACCCGCACCCGGCCCGCCCTCCGCTGACCCGCGTCCGACAGGGCCGCGGGCTCCTCGTGCTGGGTCAGCCGGTACCGCTCCCCCCGCGGCAGCGGCTCGTGCAGCTCGACGTACTCGCCGTGCGGGAGGCGTTTGACGCGGCCCGTCTCGCGGCCGTGCAGCACCTTGTCGCGGTCCCGGCGCTGGAGGCCGAGGCAGACGCGCTTGGTGATGACGTACGCGAGGACGGGGCCGGCGATCAGCGCCACCCGGGCGCACCAGGTGATGGCGTTCACGGAGAGGTGGAAGCGCGTGGCGAGCAGATCGTTGCCGCCCGCGCCGAGCGCCACGAGGAAGCCGGTCAGCCAGGCCACGCCGAGGCCCGTCCGCACGGGCCGGTTGCGGGGCCGGTCCAGGAGATGGTGTTCGCGGTGGTCCCCGGTGATCCACGCCTCGAAGAACGGCCACACACCGATGAGGACCAGCCACAGCGGGAACGCGACGAGCGGGACGAGGATGCCCAGGTTGAGGGTGTGGCCCCAGAAGGCGTACTCCCAGCCGGGCATCACCCGCACCAGACCCTCCGCGAACCCGAGGTACCAGTCGGGCTGGGCGCCCGTGGAGACCTGGTCGGGGCGGTAGGGGCCGTAGAGCCAGACCGGGTTGATCGACGCGATGGCCGCGATCAGCGCCACGACCCCGAAGACGAGGAAGAAGAAACCGCCGGCCTTGGCGACGTAGACGGGGAAGAACGGCTGGCCGACGACGTTGCGCTCGGTCTTCCCGGGGCCCGGGAACTGGGTGTGCTTGTGGTAGAAGACGAGGATCAGGTGGGTCACGACCAGCGCAGCCATGATGCCGGGCAGCAGCAGGACGTGGAGGGAGTAGAAGCGGGCCACGATGTCGTCGCCCGGGAACTCGCCGCCGAAGAGGAAGAAGACGAGGTACGTCCCGACGACCGGGACGGCGAGCGTCATGCCCTCGATGAGCCGCATGCCCGCACCGGAGAGCAGGTCGTCCGGGAGCGAGTACCCCAACAGGCCCTCGAACAGGGCGAGGAAGAGCAGCAGCCACCCGAACAGCCAGTTCAGCTCGCGCGGTCTGCGGAACGAGCCGGTGAAGAAGTGCCGCATCATGTGCACGAACATCCCCGCCACGAAGACGAGCGCCGCCCAGTGGTGGATCTGCCGGATGAGCAGGCCGCCGCGCACGTCGAAGCTGATGTCGAGCGTCGAGGAGTACGCCTCCGACATCCGGACCCCGCTCAGCGGGACGTAACTGCCGTGGTACTCCACCTCGTTCATCGACGGGTGGAAGAAGAGGGTCAGGTAGACGCCGGTCAGGATCAGGATGACGAAGGTGTAGAGGCAGACCTCGCCCAGCAGGAACGACCAGTGGTCGGGGAAGATCTTCCGCAGGTACCTGCGGCCTAGGGTGTGGACCCCGAGCCGCCCGTCGACCCAGTCGGCGACCCGCTCGCCCGCCGCCGGTGCCCCCGGACGCCCGGCCCGGGTGGTGCTGTCGGACATGACTGCCTCCCGTCGGTGCTCACAGGTGTGACCCCGGGGGAGTGGTGAGATGTGACATCGGGAGCCGCCTTTGTGACTCAGGTCACGCGGGGCGGCTGTCCTGGCGGGGCCCGGACGTGCGAAGGGGCGGCCACGTGTTCCGTGGCCGCCACGACTTCGCGCACACGTCCGGTGCCGGGCCGGGTCAGGCGTTCTTGATCGCCGAGATGTCGAAGTTCAGCTTGATCTTGTCGGAGACGAGGACGCCGCCGGTCTCCAGCGCGGCGTTCCACGACAGGCCCCACGCGGAGCGCAGGAGTTCGGCCTTGCCCTCGAAGCCGGCGCGCTCGTTGCCGAACGGGTCCTTCGCGGAGCCGTTGTACTCCAGGTCGATGGTGAGCGGCTTCGTGGTGCCCAGGATCGAGAGGTCGCCGGTGATGCGGTAGTCGCTGCCGCCCAGCGCCTCGACGGACGTCGAGCGGAACGTCATCGTCGGGAACTCGTCGGTCTTGAAGAAGTCGGCGCTCTTCAGGTGGCCGTCGCGGTCCGCGTTGCCCGTGTCGATGCTCTCCATCCGCACGTCGAAGGAGGCGGTGGACCGGGCCGGGTCCGCGCCGTCCAGGTGCAGCTCGCCGGTGAAGTCGGTGAAGGCACCCTTCACGTTCGTCACCATGGCGTGCCGGGCGACGAAGCCGAGGGTGGTGTGCGCGGGGTCGACGGTGTAGTCGCCGGTGACGGCGGCCAGCCCCGGGTCGACCGTGGCGGTCGCGGTGGCGGTGGTGGTGTCGGTCTCGTTCTTGCGGCCGAAGATGCCCATGGCGTGCTCCTTGGGGACGGTCGGCACGGTGGGTGCCGGGTGATGTTGAACGTTGAACCATCAACACGAACGACTGTAGCGCGGTGAAGTTCAACTTTCAACATCAAGCGCGGTGTGTCCCTGCCGTGACCGTGCGTGCGTGCCGGTGCGACGTATTCGCCCGGAGATTGCGCGGGCACTCTTCCGGACGCGCGTAGAACCCGGCACCATCTCCTTGCTCCACCTGCACCACAGCCGTCTCACCGTCAGCACGGTCACCAGCAGGAAGGGATCCCCCATGCGCATCCGCTCGGCGCTCACCGCGCTCGCGCTCACCACCGGCGCCCTCGTCGCCCCCGGCTTCGGCGTCCTCGCCTCCGCCACCGACGCCTTCGCCGCCACCAAGATCACGCACGCCACCGCGACCTCGATGTTCAGCTCGGTCGGCATCACCTGGTCGTCCTCCGGCGGCTGCTCGAACCGGAACAACAGCACCTGCACCTCGTTCGACCAGCTCAACCTGGCCACCGCACAGGGCGCGCAGACCCTCAAGCGGGCCACCGGCTGCGCCCTCAACATCACCGGCGGCACCGAGACCGGCCACGCGAGCGGCACGTACTCCCACTGGAACGGCTACAAACTCGACTACGGCAAGAACACCTGCGTCACCAACTACATCAAGAACACCTTCGCCTACATCGGGCTGCGCGGTGACGGCGCGCCGCAGTACCAGTCGGGCTCGGGCAACATCTACGCCGACGAGGGCAACCACTGGGATGTCCTCTACTACAACTGCGGCGGCTGCTGAGCCGGATCCGCGCGAAGGTCAGCGCGCGGCGAGGCGCTCCATGAGGGCCGCGCCGCGCGCCAGCAACTCCCGCTCCTCGTCGCTGAGTTCGGCCTCGATGGCCTGGGCGAGCCAGCCGACGCGGCGGCCGCGCTCGGTCTCGAGCGCGGCCCGTCCGGCGTCGGTGAGCCGCACCAGGGACTTGCGGCCGTCGGTGGGGTGGGGGTGGCGGTCGACGAGCCCCTGCTCGCCCAGCAGGCCCACGGCGCGGGCCATCGACTGAGGGCGCACGCGCTGGTCGGCGGCGAGGTCGCTGGTGGTCATGGAGCCCGCGCGGTCCAGGGCGCCGAGCACGGCGACCTGCCCGAGCGGAATCCGGTCCTCGTGCTTCACGCGCCGCGTGAGCTTGCCCATCGCGGTACGCAGTTCGGCGGCGACGGCGGCGGATTCCGGGGAGGGCATACGGAACTTTAACCCGCAGGTCACGGGCGGCCACGGCTGTACAGCCGAACTGAACAGCATGACTGAACAGCTCAACTGAACAGCCATGCTGTAGAGTTTTGCTTGTCGGGCTCAGCGCCAGCGTCGTCGCAGCCGGGGTCCGGCACGCGACCAGGCAAAGGAACTCCCATGCCCGCACCGGCAGTTGAGTCCACCATCCGCACCGTCACCGCTCGCGCCGTCCTCGACAGCCGCGGTAACCCCACCGTCGAGGCCGACGTCCTCCTCGCCGACGGCTCGCTCGGCCGCGCCGCCGTCCCCTCCGGCGCCTCCACCGGCGCCCGCGAAGCCGTCGAACTGCGCGACGGCGACCCCCGGCGCTGGCACGGCAAGGGCGTCGACCGCGCCGTCGCCCACGTGCGGGGCGAGATCGCCGCCGCGGTCACCGGGCGTGACGCCGCCGACCAGGCCGGCCTCGACGCCGCCCTCATCGCCGTCGACGGCACCCCCGGCAAGTCCCGGCTCGGCGCGAACGCCGTGCTCGCGGTCTCCCTGGCCGCCGCCAAGGCCGCCGCGGCCGCCCACCGCCTGCCCCTCTACCGCTACCTCGGCGGCAGCGACGCCCGCGTCCTGCCGGTGCCGATGATGAACATCGTCAACGGCGGCGCCCACGCCGACAATCCGCTCGACTTCCAGGAGTTCATGATCGCGCCGGTCGGCGCGGCGAGCTTCGCCGAAGCGGTCCGGATGGGCTCCGAGGTCTTCCACACCCTGCGCCGTGACCTGCTCGCCGCGGGCCACTCCACCGGCGTCGGCGACGAGGGCGGCTTCGCGCCCGCCCTGCGCACCGCCGAGGAGGCGCTCGACTTCGTCATGGCCGCCATCGAGCGCACCGGCTACCGGCCGGGCCCCGACATCGGCCTCGTCATGGACCCGGCGACCTCGGAGTTCTACCGCGACGGGGTCTACGCGTACACCGGCGAAGGCGTCCGCCGCACCTCGGCCGAACAGGTCGACTACCTGGCCAAGCTGATCGACGCCTACCCCGTCGTCTCCGTCGAGGACCCGATGGCCGAGACCGACCTCGACGGCTGGCGGGAGCTGACCGCCCGGGTGGGCGAGCGCTGCCAGCTCACCGGCGACGACGTCTTCTGCACGGACGAGGCCCTGGTCAGGGAGGGCATCAGGACCGGCGTCGGCAACGCGGTCCTGGTCAAGGTCAACCAGATCGGCACGCTGACCGAGGCCCTCGGCACGGTCGGCGCCGCCCGGCGGGCCGGCTGGGCCGCGGTGATCTCCCACCGCTCCGGCGAGACGGAGGACACGACCATCGCGGACCTCGCGGTCGCCACCGGCTGCGGCCAGATCAAGACCGGTTCCCTCTCCCGCTCCGACCGCACCGCCAAGTACAACCAGCTCATCCGCATTGAGGAGGAGCTGGGAGCGACCGCGCGCTACGCGGGCGGCCTCGGCTGACCACTGCGGAGTGTGACAGGACTCTCACGGGTCGCTCTTGTCCGACCCCTACAAGCCGACAGGGGTGTGAGCAGCGACTTCGGCCCCACGCGGCCACGGTTCTGTTCAGGGCTACCAGGAAAACGAGCCGGAGACTGTGCGAAGTCGACGGCCCGTTTTCTTGGCCGGCTTCGTAAGGTCACTACATGACCGTTTTGGACGACACCGCCTCCACCCCCGGGGACGAGCCCACCGACGCCCGCGGGCGCGTGGCCGAGCTGCACGCGATCCGTGAGCAGGCCCTGCGCGGCCCGGGCGACAAGGCGACCGCGGCCCAGCGGGCCAAGGGCAAGCTGACGGCGCGTGAGCGTATCGCGCTGCTCCTGGACGAGGGGTCGTTCACGGA
>NZ_JBEXOS010000132.1:0-5996 GCF_040611655.1 Streptomyces sp. NPDC006552 | reverse complement strand
CGATGGTGTGCGGGTGCGCCGGGTCGCCGTTGACTACGCCTCCCACACCCGCCACGTCGAGGACATCGAAACGGTGCTGAGCGAGGCGTTGGCGGGGGTCGAGGCGCAGGCGCCGCTCGTGCCGTTCTACTCGACCGTCACCAGCGGCTGGGTGGATGAGCCCGGGGTGCTGGATGGCGCGTACTGGTACCGGAACCTGCGTGGTCAGGTCGCCTTCGGTCCGGCCGTGGCCGGGTTGCTGGGGCAGGGTTATGGCGCGTTCGTCGAGATCAGCGCTCATCCGGTCCTGGTCCAGCCGGTCACCGAAACTGCCTTCGAGAGTGGCACGGATGTGGTCGTGACGGGTTCGCTGCGGCGGGACGACGGCGGTCTGCGACGGCTGCTGACCTCCATGGCCGAGTTGTTCGTCACGGGCGTGCCCGTGGACTGGAGCGGGGTGCTCCCGGCCGGTCAGGCTCCGGTCGCCCTTCCCACGTATGCCTTCGACCACCAGCACTACTGGCTCCAAACGGCCCAGGCCGCCACCGACGCGGCCTCGCTCGGCCAGACGGAGATCAACCACCCGCTGCTCGGCGCGATGGTCCAACTGCCGCACTCCGACGGGCTGTTGTTCACATCGCGGCTCTCGCTCAAGTCGCATCCCTGGCTGGGTGACCACGTGGTCGGTGGGCTCGTGCTGATTCCGGCCACCGGCCTGGTCGAGCTGGCCGTGCGGGCCGGTGACGAAGCCGGCTGCGGGGTCCTGGACGAGCTGGTGACCGAGGCGCCGCTGATCGTGCCCGAGCACGGCGGCGTACGCCTCCAGGTCGCCGTGGGAGGCGCACAGGAGAACGGCACCCGCACCCTGGAGATCCACTCCCAGCGCGAGGACGCCTCCGGCGGCGACGCGTGGACCCGGCACGCCACCGGGCTCCTGTCGGCCACGGCCCCGGCCACGACCGCCGGCACGGAGTTCGACTTCACCGCCTGGCCGCCCGCAGGCGCCGAACAGGTGGCGCTGGACACCGATGAGCTGTACGCGGGGCTGCTGGAGCGCGGTTACGCGTACGGGCCCGTCTTCCAGGGCGTCCGCGCGGTGTGGCGGCGCGGCGGCGAACTCTTCGCCGAGGTCGCCCTGCCCGACGCGGAGCGCAAGGCGGCCGACGCGTTCGGCCTGCACCCCGCTCTGCTCGACGCGGCCTTGCAGGCCGGGACGTTCGCCGCGGCCGACGCGCCGCAGGAGAGCGCCGGGCAACCCGTGATGCCGTTCTCCTGGAACGGCCTCGTGCTGCACGCCGCGGGCGCCTCCGCGCTGCGCGTACGGGTCGCGCCCAACGGGGACGACGCGCTGGCCGTCGCGGCGGCCGACGAGACCGGCAACCCGGTCCTGACGATGGACGCGCTGGTCATGCGCGCCGTGTCGATCGAGCAACTCGGCGCCACGGCGGCGCGGGAGGGCCGCGATTCACTGTTCGCGGTCGAGTGGACCGAAGCGCCCGCGGCCACGGGTTCCGAGCCCACCCCGCCATGGGCGCCGGTGACCTCGGCCGACGACACGACGGCCCTGACCGCCGGTGGCGGCGTACCGGCCGCCGTCGTCCTGGAGGCCGTCACCGACGGCACCGACCGCGACGGCGGCAGCGGTGACGCCGTACTCGACCTGACCGCGCGCGTGCTCGGCGTGGTCCAGGCCTGGCTGGGCGCCGAGGGCGCCGAGGACTCGCGCCTGGTGGTCCTGACCCGGGGCGCGGTGCCCGCCGGTGACGGCGAGGTGACCGACCCCGCCGGATCCGCGGTGTGGGGCCTGGTCCGCGCCGCCCAGTCCGAACACCCGGACCGGATCGTCCTGCTCGACGCCGACCCCGGCGCCGACGGAGCCGTGGAGACGGTGCTCGACTCCGTCCTCGCCGGGCTGCTGGCCGGCGGTGAACCACAGGCCGCCGTCCGCGGCACGGCCCTCTCGGTGCCCCGCCTCGCCCGCGTCGCCGACACCCCCCGCGAGACGGAGGTGTTCCGGCCCGGCGCGACCGTGCTCGTCTCCGGCGGCGGATCGCTCGGCGCCCTGGCGGCCCGGCACCTTGTCACCCGCGACGGTGTACGCCGGCTCGTCCTCGCCAGCCGGCGCGGCCCGGACGCGGACGGCGTAGCGGAGCTGGCCGCCGAACTCACCGGCCTCGGCGCCGACGTCTCGGCCGTCGCCTGCGACCTGTCCGACCGTGACCAGGTGGCGGCGCTGCTCGCCTCGCTGCCCGGCCTGACCGGCATCGTGCACACGGCCGGCGTCTTCGACCCGGGCGTCATCGGGACGCTCACCCGGGAGCGGCTGGCCAAGGTGTTCGCGCCGAAGGTCGACGCCGTACACCACCTCGACGAACTGACCCGGGACCTGGACCTGGACGCGTTCGTCGTCTACTCCTCCGCCTCGTCCGTCTTCATGGGCGCGGGCGGCGGCAACTACGCGGCCGCCAACGCCTATCTGGACGGCCTCATGAGCAACCGCCGCGCGGCCGGCCTGCCCGGACTCTCCCTGTCCTGGGGCCCGTGGGAGCAGCTCACCGGCATGGCCGACACCATCGACGACCTCACCAGGACCCGGATGGGCCGGCGCGAGGGACGCGGCGGCGTGCTTGCGCTGCCGTCCGCGGAGGGCATGGAACTGTTCGACGCCGCGCTCGGCTCAGGGCACGCGCTCCTCGTCCCGGTCAAGCTCGACCTGCGGGCGGTCCGTGCCGACGCGGCGGCCGGCGGCGTACCCCACCTGCTGCGCGGCCTCGTCCCCGCGGGCCGCCAGCAGGCCCGGGCGGCCGCCGGCGGCGGACAGCGACAGCTGGCCGACCGGCTCGCCGGGCTCTCCGCGGTCAAGCAGGAGGCGCTGCTCCTCGACGTGGTCCGGGCCCAGGCCGCGGTCGTGCTCGGCCACGGCGGACCGGAGGGCGTCCGCCCGGACACCGCGTTCAACGAGGCCGGGTTCGACTCGCTGACCTCGGTGGAGCTGCGCAACCGGCTCCGTGAGGCGACCGGTCTGAAACTCCCCGCCACGCTGGTCTTCGACCACCCGACCCCGCAGGCGCTCGCCCGCTACCTGCGGGCCGGGCTCGCCGTCGACGAGGCGTCCCCCGCCGACACCGTCCTCGCCGGACTCGCCGGTCTGGAAGCGGTCATCGAGTCCGCGGGCCCCGACGCGACGGCCCGCGACCGGATCACCGCGCGCCTGCGCGAGCTGCTCCGGGCCGCCGAGGCGGCTACCGACAGCGGCACGGCCGCCGCGGCCGCGGCCGACGACGGAGACCTGGAGAACGCCAGCGACGAGGAACTGTTCGCGCTCTTCGAGCAGCTCGACTGAACCACCCCGTGCGGGCCGGACACACTGCGACCCGGCCTGCACGGCCCCCATACCCACAGAGGCCGCACAGGCGCCCGACGCACCCGCGCACAGACACCCGCCCACGCACCCATACGCACCTCCGCGCACGTGTACGCGCACGTGGTGCGGCACCCATGCACGGCAATCGCACACATCCACCTCCTAGGGGTTGAATCAAGTGGCCGACGAGGCAGAACTCCGCGACTATCTGAAGCGGGCGATCGCCGACGCCCGTACGGCCCGCCAGAGGCTGCGCGAGGTGCAGGACCAGGCGCGCGAGCCGATCGCCGTCGTCTCCATGGCGTGCCGGTATCCCGGTGGTGTCTCCTCGCCCGAGGAGCTGTGGCAGCTGGTCGCCGACGGCGTCGACGCCGTCGGCGACTTCCCCGGCGACCGCGGCTGGGACCTGGAAGCCCTGTTCGACGCCGACCCGAACCACGCCGGTACGTCGTACGTCACCCAGGGCGGGTTCCTGCGCGGCGCGGGCCTCTTCGACGCCGGGTTCTTCGGGATCTCGCCGCGCGAGGCCCTCGCCATGGACCCGCAGCAGCGCCTCCTCCTGGAGACCTCCTGGGAGGCGCTGGAGCGCGCCGGCATCGACCCGGTCTCGCTGAAGGGCACCGACGTCGGCGTCTTCTCCGGCCTGTCCGGCCAGGGCTACGGCGCCGGTGCCGGCGTGGTGACCCCGGAGTCGGAGGGCTTCGCCGGAACCGGCGCGTCCACCAGTGTGGCCTCGGGCCGCGTCTCCTACGTCCTGGGGTTCGAGGGCCCGGCGGTCTCCCTGGACACGGCGTGCTCCTCCTCCCTGGTCGCCATCCATCTGGCGGCTCAGGCGCTGCGGTCGGGCGAGTGCTCGATGGCGCTGGCCGGCGGGGCGATGGTGATGTCGACGCCGGGCAACTTCGTCGCGTTCTCCCGCCAGCGCGGCCTGGCCGCCGACGGCCGCTGCAAGGCGTTCGCGGACGGCGCCGACGGCATGGGCCTGGCGGAAGGCGTCGGCGTCGTCCTCCTGGAGCGGTTGTCGGTGGCCCGCGAGCGCGGGCACAAGGTGCTGGCGGTGCTGCGGGGGAGTGCGGTCAACCAGGACGGCGCCTCCAACGGCCTCACCGCACCGAACGGGCCCTCGCAGCAGCGCGTCATCCGCAAGGCGCTCGCCAACGCCGGACTGTCCCCGGCCGACGTGGACGTGGTCGAGGCGCACGGCACGGGCACGGCCCTCGGTGACCCGATCGAGGCGCAGGCGCTCCTCGCCACCTATGGCAAGGACCGCGACCCCCAGAAGCCGTTGTGGCTCGGCTCGTTGAAGTCGAACATCGGGCACACGCAGGCCGCCGCCGGGGTGGGGAGCGTCATCAAGATGGTCGAGGTACTGCGGCACGGCGTGCTGCCCGCGACCCTGCACGTGGACCAGCCCTCGACCGAGGTCGACTGGTCGGAAGGCGCGGTGGAGCTGCTGACCCAGGCCCGTGCGTGGCCGCGCGAGGGCCGTCCGCGCCGGGCCGGTGTCTCCTCGTTCGGTGTGAGCGGCACGAATGCGCATCTGATCCTGGAGGAGGCCCCGGCGGAGGCGCCCGCGGACGACTCCGCCGGGGAGGCGCCGGCCGGGGGAGTGGTGCCGCTGGTCGTCTCGGCGCACAACGCTGCCTCGTTGGCGGGTCAGGCGGGGCGGCTGGCGGCCTTCGTCGAGGACAACGACGGGGTGTCGCCGGTGGAGATCGCCGCTGTGCTGGCCCGGGGCCGTGCGGTGCTGGGCGAGCGGGCGGTCGTGGTCGCGGCGTCGCACGCGGAGGCTCTGGCCGGGTTGCGGGCGTTGGAGCGTGGTGAGAGTGCGGCCGGTGTCGTCTCCGGTGGCGGTTCGGGTACGCCCGGCAAGGTTGTGTGGGTGTTCCCGGGTCAGGGTTCTCAATGGGCTGGTATGGGCCGGGAGTTGTTGGACTCTTCGCCGGTGTTCGCGGAGCGGATCGGTGAGTGTGCGGCGGCGCTTGAGCCGTACGTGGACTGGTCGCTCGTCGATGTGCTGCGGGGTGAGGCGGAGCCTGAGCTGTTGGAGCGGGTGGATGTGCTTCAGCCCGCCAGTTTTGCGGTGATGGTGGGTCTGGCGGCGGTGTGGTCGTCGGTGGGTGTGCTGCCGGATGCCGTGGTCGGGCACTCGCAGGGGGAGATCGCCGCTGCCTGTGTGTCCGGGGCGCTGTCGTTGGAAGACGCGGCCCGGGTTGTGGCTCTGCGCAGCCAGGCGATCGCTGCACGGCTGGCTGGTCGTGGCGGGATGGCGTCCGTCGCGCTCAACGAGGTCGACGCGGTGGCTCGTCTCGGGCGCTGGTCCGGCCGGGTCGAGGTGGCGGCCGTCAACGGTCCGTCGTCCGTCGTCATCGCTGGTGACGCCCAAGCACTGGACGAGGCGCTGGACGTCCTGTCCGCCGATGGTGTGCGGGTGCGCCGGGTCGCCGTCGATTACGCCTCGCACACCCGCCACGTCGAAGACATCGAGGAGACCCTCGCCAAGGCGCTGTCCGGTATTGCGGCCGCTGCTCCTGAGATCGCCTTCTATTCGACGGTGACGGGTGGCTGGGTGGATGAGCCCGGGGTGCTGGACGGCGGGTACTGGTACCGGAATCTGCGGAGCCAGGTCGGCTTCGGTCCGGCCATAGCGGAG
>NZ_JBEXOS010000131.1:0-6432 GCF_040611655.1 Streptomyces sp. NPDC006552 | reverse complement strand
CAGCGGGCCTCCAACGGCTACAACAGCGTCTCCCTGGACGCGGCGGTCAACGGACAGGACGACGAGTCCGACACGATGCTCGCCGACTTCATCGGCATCGACGAGGAGCGCTTCGAGCTGGTGGAGAACTTCCACTCGCTGGCCCCGCTCGTCGCCGGCCTGGACGAGCGCGACCGGCGCCTGATCCACCTGCGCTTCGTCGAGGAGAAGACCCAGTCGGAGATCGGCGAGGAGCTGGGCTGCTCGCAGATGCACGTCTCCCGCCTGATCACCCGCGTCGTGAAGAAGCTGCGCGCGGGCCTGATGACGAGCGAGTAGCAGACCGCACGAGAGGGCCGCTCCTGACGGGTCAGGAGCGGCCCTTTCTCGTTCCGCTCCCGTCCAGCGGTACCGCCACCGCTGTTTGACGGTTCAACAGATGATCCATAACCTCCTCCTGCGTCCGGCTCCCGGCCGGACGCACGGCTGAGAGGACGCTGTCGGTGAGCCCAGCCTGGCGACGCCCCCGGACCACAGCGATGATCGGGGCCGCCGCCGTGGCGGCCGCGGCGGCGGTCCTGCTGCTCACCGGGCTGATACCCGGCCCGCCGGGGAGCGGAAGCGAGCGGCGGGCCGGCCTGGAGCAGGCGAACGCGCTCCTCTCCCGCCAGTCGGCGGAGCAGGGCATGGTCCTGCTGGAGAACCACGACCGGACGCTGCCGATCGGCCCGGACGCCCCCGTCGCCCTGTTCGGCGTCGGCGCCTACCGGACCGCCGAGGGCGGCACCGGCTCCGGCAACGTCAACAACCGCTACACCGTCAGCGTCCGCCAGGGCCTGGAGAAGACCGGCCACCGGGTGACCACCGGCGCCGCGTACTGGTCGGCGATGACGGCGGCCTACGACGCCAAGTACGGCCACGGTACGTCCAGCACCTGGGGCCAGGCCGTCGACTACGCCTCCGTCGAGCAGCCGCTGACCACCGCCACGGCCCGCCCGGCCGCCCCGACCGGCACCGCCGTCTACGTCGTCGCCCGCAGCTCCGGCGAGAAGAAGGACCGCTCCGCCCGCAAGGGCGACTACCTGCTCAGCGACACCGAGCGGGCCGACCTCACGGTCCTGGGCCGCGGCTACGCGCACGTCGTCGTGGTCATCAACTCCGGCGGCGTCATCGACACCAGCTTCTACCGGCAGCTCAACGCCGCCGAGCGCGACCCGGCCGGCGGCCCGGCGCTGGACGCGATGCTCCTGATGAGCCAGGCCGGCCAGGAGGGCGGCACCGCCCTGGCCCGCGTCCTGGACGGGACCGTCACCCCGTCGGGCAGACTCACCGACACCTGGGCGTCCGACTACGCCGCCTACCCGGCCTCCGCGACCTTCGCCGGCAACGACGGCCAGGTGGCGCGCGAGGAGTACACCGAGGGCATCTACGTGGGCTACCGCTACTTCGACTCCTTCGACCGCACGCTCGACGAGCGGTATCCGGCCGGCGCCGTCAACTACCCCTTCGGGTTCGGGCGTTCCTACACCGCCTTCCGCATCCGCACCCGCACGGTGACCGCGGACGCCGGGCACGTGACGGTCCGCGCCGAGGTCACCAACACCGGCCGCCGGCACAGCGGCCGCGACGTCGTGCAGATCTACGTCTCCGCCCCGCAGAGCGGCGCGGACAAGGCCTACCAGCAGCTGGCGGGCTACGGAAAGACGGACGAGCTGGCGCCCGGCGTCTCGCAGACCGTAACCATCCGCTTCACCACCCCGTCCCTCGCCTCCTACGACGCGTCCCGCGCCGCCTGGGTCCTGGACGCCGGCGACTACGTGGTCCGCGTCGGCGACTCCTCGCGCTCCACCCACGTAGCCGCCCGGCTCTCCCTGGCCCGGCCCGTCATCACCGAGCGGAACCACCACGAGCTGGCCGCCCGGCGGCCCGCCCGCGAACTGACCAGCACACCCGCGGACTTCTTCACCTATGCCGCCGAGAAGAAGGAGACCGCCGCCGCCCGGCGCCTCACCCTGGACCCCCGGGCGTTCCGCACCGCCGACCACGCCGCGGACCGCGCGCGGGACGTCACCGTCGGACCGGCGTCGCCGTACCACGCCCTGGACGGCTCACAGCTGGCCGCCACCACCGCCTACCTCGACCACCGCCAGCAGAACTGGGAGAAGACCGGCGCCCCCTACGCGCCGAAGCCCGGCGAGCGCGTCCGGTACGTCGAGACCGACCCCGACGCCACGCTCTACGACGTGGCCAAGGGCCGTACGACGATCCAGGAGTTCGTCGCCGGGCTGTCGCTGCGCCGGCTGGCCGCCGTGGTGGAGGGCGCCGCCACGGGCGGCAGCACCCGCTCCGCCGTCGGCGCCGCCGGCTACACCACCGGCACCCTCGAAGCCCTGGGCGTCCCCAGCATGACCCTCGCCGACGGCCCGGCCGGACTGCGCCTGACCCCGAAGGTCCCCACCACCCCCGCCACCTACCAGTACGCCACGGCCTGGCCGGTCGGCACGCTGCTCGCCCAGTCCTTCGACACCGCCCTGATCCGCCGGGTCGGCACCGCCATCGGCAAGGAGATGAACGCCTTCGGCGTCTCCCTGTGGCTGGCGCCGGGCATGAACATCCACCGCGACCCGCTGGGCGGCCGCAACTTCGAGTACTACGCCGAGGACCCGCTCGTCTCCGGGCTCACCGCGGCCGCCACCACCCGCGGCGTGCAGAGCAACCCCGGCGTGGGCGTGACCGTCAAGCACCTGGCCGCCAACAACCAGGAGAGCGGCCGCCGCGGCGGCGACTCCGTCGTGGGGGAGCGGGCCCTGCGCGAGATCGAGCTCAAGGGGTTCGAGATCGCGGTGCGCTCGGCCCAGCCGATGGCCGTCATGAGCTCCTACAACAAGGTCGGCGGGAGCTACGCCGCGAGCAGCCGCGACCTCCTCACCGACCTGCTGCGCGGCGAATGGGGCTTCACGGGCACCGTCATGAGCGACTGGGGCGGCTCCCAGGACGCCACCGCCTCCATGTACAGCGGCAACGACCTGATCGAGCCCGGCGGCAGCCCGTCCGACATCGTCGACGCCGCGGTTCAGACCCCGCCCACCCTCGACGTCACCGGCCTGCCCGTCCACACCCGGATCGTGCGGAACACCGGCTCCGACCACAGCGACGCCGGCGGCGACACCTTCGCGTTCGGCGGGCTCACCCCCGAGGCCGGTGGCCCCACCACCGTCTCCACCACCGTCGACGCCGCCACCGACCTGTCGCGGACGCCGCTCTCCGGCACCACCACGATCGACGCGATCAACAACCAGCGCCACACCGCCGACCCGAAGTTCGCCTCGGTCGACGCCGCCTACCGGTCGGTGCGCGAGCTGCTCGCCTCCTCCGCCCCGACCGCCGCGCAGAAGGCCGCGATCACCCTCAGCGGCGTCCGGCACGCCACCCCCGGGGACCCCGCCACCCCGGTGACCGCCTACACCATCACCCTGGCCGGGCGCTACCCGCCGGCCGGCAGCCACACGCTGCGTCTAGGCGACCTCCAGCGCAGCGCCCTGCACATCCTCACCACGGCGTCCCGGACGACGGCGTTCCAGGAGCTGGCGCGGGCGCAGAAAGTGTCCGGCATTTCGGTCGATTCCTATACGGAAACGTCCAAGAATCTCGACCAGGTGGTCACGGCCACCACCTCATGAGCGGTGTTAAAAATCACACCGGCATCTGGCCGTGCAACCTTCATCCAGGATTACGCGTCTAGCGGTTGCGGAAGGACAGGTCCGGTACAACAAAGCGCATGCTGGGGCGTGTTGTGTCGCTGGTCGGAAGGCCGGCGGTGGAATTTGGCCCTCCGCTCATACTGTATTTTCATGTAATATTCACCTTCTCACTCACGAATCGCCAGAGGCGCCTGCAGAGGCGTTCTTTTGACGCCCCTTCAGGTCCAGGGAAGCTCCTATGTGTCCAGTTCAGAGCACGATATCCCCCCGAATAAGCCTTGTTGTCCCGGTTTACAAGGTTCAGGGGTATCTGCGTGCGTGCCTCGACTCGATCCTCGAGCAGTCCTTCGCCGACTTCGAGATCGTCGCCATCGACGACCGGTCGCCGGACGCCTGCGGCCGCATCCTCGACGAGTACGCCGCCCGTGACCCCCGCGTCCGGCCGATCCACCTCGAGGAGAACAAGGGCATCGGCAAGGCCCGCGACCTCGGCGCCCTGGAAGCCCGCGGCGACTACATCTTCTTCCTGGACAGCGACGACACGCTGGCCCCGGGCGCGCTCCAGGCCGTCGCCGACCGCCTGGACCTGACGGAGGACCCCGACATCCTCCTGGTCAACCACGTCCGCACGTACTGGACGAACCGGGTGCAGGAGAGCGCCGCCGGCGAACTGCTCGCCGCCGGTGGCACCGACGTGTTCACCGCCCTCGAGCGCCCCGAGTACCTGACGATGTTCGCCGTCGTGTGGAACCGCGTGTACCGCCGCGACTTCTACGTCGGCAACGAATTCACGTTCACCGACGGCATCTACGAAGACGCCCTCATGGTCTACAAGACCATGCTGACCGCCGAGCGCATCGCCTGCCTGGAGCAGGTCTGCGTGGAGTACCGCCAGCGCCGCCAGGGCAACTCCATGCGCACCCCCGGCCAGAAGCACTTCGGCATCTTCGAGCAGTACGCCCGCCTCTTCGAGTTCCTCGACGAGCGCCCGCACCTGGACCCGGTGCGCGAACTGCTCTTCGAGCGGATGGTCAGCCACTTCCTGTTCACGCTGGTGCGCGAGGACCGCGTCCTGCCCAAGGACCGCGCCGACTTCTTCAAGCGCTCCTCGCAGCAGTACCGGCGCTTCAAGCCGGCCGGCTTCAAGAAGCCCGAGGGCGTGGCCGGCCTGCGCTTCGAACTGGTGGAGCGCGGCTCCTACCCCGCCTACACCGCCGTGCAGCTGGCCGGCTCCACGCGGGGCAAGTTGCGCAAGCGCGCGGCCAAGACCAAGACGGCGCTCGGCCGCAAGGCCTACGACCAGCTCTACCGCATGCACCTGCGCCGCCCGATCGACGAGAACCTCGCCGTCTACAGCGCGTACTGGGACCGCGGCGTGGCCTGCAACCCGGCCGCGATCTACCACAAGGCCAAGGAGCTGGCCCCGCACATCCACGGCGTGTGGGTGGTGCGCCCCAGCGAGGTGGCGAACGTCCCGGAGGGCGTCGACTACGTCGTCACCCGCTCGCCCCGGTACTGGGAGGTCATGGCGCGCGCCAAGTACCTCGTCAACAACGTCAACTTCGCGAACGAGATCGTCAAGCGCCCCGGCCAGATCCATCTGCAGACCCACCACGGCACGCCGCTCAAGCAGATGGGCATCGACCAGCAGCGCTTCCCGGCCGCCGCGAAGAACATGAGCTTCCACCAGATGCTCAAGCGCGTCGACCGCTGGGACTACAGCCTCTCCTCCAACCAGCACTCGACGGAGATCTGGGAGCGGGTCTACCCCTGCGCCTTCGAGAACGTCGACTCCGGCTACCCGCGCAACGACGTCTACTTCCAGGCCACCGGCGAGGACGTCGCCCGCATCCGCGCCGAACTGGGCATCGCCGAGGGCCAGACCGCCCTGCTGTACTGCCCCACGGTGCGCGACTACCAGAAGGGCTTCATCCCCCGCCTGGACCTGGAGCGGCTCTGCAACGAGCTGGGCCCGGACTTCGTCGTCCTGGTGCGCGCCCACTACTTCTACGGCGCCGACCCGCAGCTCCAGGCCCTCCAGGAGCGCGGTCTGATCAAGGACGTCTCCAAGTACCCGGTCGTCGAGGACCTGTGCCTGGCCGCCGACGCCCTGATCACGGACTACTCGTCGATCATGTTCGACTACGCCTGCCTGGACCGGCCGATCATCTCCTACGTGGACGACTGGGAGGTCTACAGCAAGGCGCGCGGCGTGTACTTCGACCTGCTCTCCCAGAAGCCCGGCCAGACCCCCGGCGCCACCGCCACCAGCGAGGACGAGCTCATCGAGGTCTTCCGCAGCGGTGCGTGGAACGACGAGCGGGCCACCGCCCTGCGCGCGGCCTTCCGCGAGCGCTTCGTCCAGTACGACGACGGCCACGCGGCCGAGCGCGCCGTCCGCGCCGTCCTCCTCGGCCAGGAGGCGGCCCCGGCCGTCATCCCGCTCGACCAGCGCACACCGGCGCCCGCCGCCACCGCCCAGCAGGTCAGCGGCACGGATCTCGTCGGCGCCTGACCCAGCGCTTCCCGGCACGGCCCCGCGCACCCGCGCGGGGCCGTGCCCGAGCGCGCCCGGACCACACACCACGCACCATCACGGGGAAGCACGCACACACATGCACACCAGGATCACCAAGGCTGTCATCCCTGCCGCAGGTCTCGGCACCCGGTTCCTGCCGGCCACGAAGGCGACTCCGAAGGAGATGCTTCCGGTGGTGGACAAGCCGGCGATCCAGTACGTGGTCGAAGAGGC
>NZ_JBEXOS010000130.1:0-7245 GCF_040611655.1 Streptomyces sp. NPDC006552 | reverse complement strand
GGCCGCCGCCCGCAACGAAGGAGCCGCCCAGGCCCTCGACGGCGGCACCCTCCCACCCGTCACCCGTGATCTGGATGGAACATGAAGGCTCTCGTGCTCGCGGGGGGATCCGGTACGCGGCTGCGACCGATCACCCACACCTCCAGCAAACAACTGGTCCCGGTCGCCAACAAACCGATCCTCTTCTACGGCCTCGAAGCCATCGCCGAGGCAGGTATCACCGACGTCGGCATCGTCGTCGGCAGCACCGCCCCGGAGATCCGGGCCGCCGTCGGCGACGGCTCCGCGTTCGGACTCGACGTCACCTACATCCCGCAGAGCGAACCCCTCGGGCTCGCGCACGCCGTCCTCATCGCCCGGACCTTCCTCGGCGACGACGACTTCGTCATGTACCTCGGCGACAACTTCGTCCTCGACGGCATCAGCGACGTCGTCGACGCGTTCCGCAAGGACCCCCGCGACGCCCACGTCCTGCTCACCCGGGTCGGCGACCCCACGGCCTTCGGCGTCGCCGTCATCGACGACCACGGCACCGTCCTCGACCTGGAGGAGAAGCCGAGCCGGCCCCGCAGCGACCTCGCCGTCGCCGGCGTCTACCTGTTCACCACCGCCGTCCACGAGGCCGTCGCCGCCATCGCGCCCTCCGCCCGCGGCGAACTGGAGATCACCCACGCCCTCCAGTGGATGATCGACCAGGAGATGGACGTGGCCTCCACCGTCATCACCGGCTACTGGAAGGACACCGGCAACGTCACCGACATGCTGGAGGTCAACCGCACCCTCCTGGAACGGCTCCAGCCCCGCATCGACGGATTCGTCGACGAGGAGAGCGAGATCATCGGACGCGTCCGCATCGAGGCGGGCGCCGAGGTGCGCCGCTCCCGCATCGTCGGCCCGGCCATCGTCGGCGCGGGCAGCGTGGTCACCGACTCCTACATCGGCCCGTCCACCTCGGTCGCGGAGCAGTGCCACATCGCCCACAGCGAGATCGAGTACTCCATCGTGCTGCGGGAGTCGTCCTTCGACCACATCAGACGCGTGACCGCCTCCCTCGTCGGCCGCAACGTCAAGGTCACCCTGACGCCCCGGCTCCCCGCCGCCCACCGCCTCGTCATCGGCGACCACGGGCAGGTCCAGATCTCCTCATGAACCCCGTCCGCCTCCTCATCGTCACGGCCGTCGAGGCCGAGCGCGACGCCATCGCGCGCGGCCTCGGCACCGCCACCCCGGTCACCGCACCCGGCCTGCCCGGCCGCACCCTGCTGCGCGTCACCGGCAACGAAGAAGTCTCCTGCGGGGACGCCCTCGGCATTGCCTCCGCCGTCCGCGGCCGCCCCCTCACCGCGGACCTGCTGACCGCAGGAGTGGGCCCCGCCGCCACGGCCGCCGCCACCGGCGCCGCGCTCACCGCGGCCACCGTCCGGGAAGCCCCCTACGACCTGGTGATCTGCGCGGGCATCGCCGGCGGGTTCGCCCCGGTCGCCGCCGTGGGCTCCGTCGTCGTCGCGGACCGCATCGTCGCGGCCGACCTCGGCTGCCAGACGTCCGACGGCTTCCTGTCCGTCGACAGCCTCGGCTTCGGCACCACCGAGCACGCTTGCCCACCCGACCTGTCCGCCGCCGTCGCCCGCGTCCTCGGCGCCGTCCACGCCCCCGTCCTGACGGTCTCCACCGTCACCGGCACCGCGGAACGCGCCCGGACGCTCCAGCGGCGCCACGCGGCCGCCGCCGAAGCGATGGAGGGCTTCGGCGCCGCCGAAGCCGCCGCACTCCACGGGACCCCGCTCCTCGAGGTCCGTACGGTCTCCAACACCGTCGGCCCGCGGGACCGGGCCGCCTGGCGCGTCCCCGACGCACTCGCCGCCCTCCGCGACGCCTTCGCCGTACTCAACTCCGTCCTCGCCCGCGGCGCCCCACCGCCCTACACCTGACCCGCCCGGGCCCCGAACCCACGCGTACCCCGCGGACGTCCGGGGCCCGCGGCGTCGTGCCGCCGGCCCCCGGGGCACCGCTCCGGCCTGCGCGAACGACGGCCGCCGCCGAACTCCAAGGGTTTCCCCAGGAAACCCCTCCGGCCGCCGAAAAAGGCTCCGCCCCCGGGTCATGCTGTCCCCACCGCACCCGGAGCCGAGCGCCGGACCCGCGCCCACACCAGGCGCCCGGGTTCGACGCGGAGGCCCGGCGCGGACCGCCGCTCCGTCACCGAAACCGAACAGCATGGGGGCAGTCCATGACGAATGAAGCGCAGCTTCGGGACTACCTCAAGCGGGTCACCGTCGATCTCCACACCACCCGCCGCAGACTGCGGCAGCTGGAGACCCGCGAGCAGGAACCCGTCGCCATCGTCGCCATGAGCTGCCGCCTGCCCGGCGACGTACGCACCCCCGACGACTTCTGGGACCTGCTCCACTCCGGGACCGACGCGGTGACGGACTGGCCTGCCGGCCGCGGCTGGCCCGCCCCCGGCACGACCGGCGCCGACGGCGACCGGCGGCGCGGCGGCTTCGTGACGGACGCCGACCGCTTCGACCCCGCCTTCTTCGACATCTCCCCGCGCGAAGCCCTCGCCATGGACCCCCAGCAGCGCCTGCTGCTCGAAGTGGTCTGGGAAGCCTTCGAACGCGGCGGCATCGACCCCGTTACCCTGCGCGGCAGCCGGGCAGGGGTCTTCGTCGGATGCAGCGACCAGGGCTACACCTCGGGCCTGCGCGAGGTCTCCGACGACGTCCGCGGCCACCTGCTCACCGGCAACTCCATGTCCGTCCTGTCCGGCCGCGTCGCCTACACGCTGGGCCTGGAGGGACCCGCCGTCACCGTCGACACCGCCTGCTCCTCCTCCCTCGTCGCCCTCCACCTGGCCGCCCAGTCACTGCGCTCCGGGGAGTGCTCCCTCGCGGTCGTCGGCGGTGTCACCGTCATGTCGAGCCCCGGCGCGTTCATCGAGTTCGGCCAGCAGGGCGGCCTCGCCGGCGACGGCCGCTGCAAGGCCTTCTCCGACGACGCCGACGGCACCGGCTGGGCCGAGGGCGCCGGCACGGTCATCGTCGAGCGGCTCTCCGACGCCCGCCGCAACGGCCACCAGGTCCTCGCCGTCCTGCGCGGCAGCGCCGTCAACCAGGACGGCGCCTCCAACGGCCTCACCGCCCCCAACGGCCTCTCCCAGCAGCGCGTCATCCTCGCCGCACTCGCCAACGCCGGCCTGCCCGGCGCCGAGATCGACGCCGTCGAGGCACACGGCACCGGCACCTCCCTCGGCGACCCCATCGAGGCCCAGGCGCTCCTGGCCACCTACGGCCAGGGCCGCCCCGCCGACCGCCCGCTGCTGCTCGGCTCCGTCAAGTCGAACATCGGCCACACCCAGGCCGCCGCCGGCGTCGTCGGCGTCATCAAGTCCGTCCTCGCCCTGCGCCACGGCGTCCTGCCGCCCACCCTCCACGCCGAGACCCCCTCCACCCACGTCGACTGGAGCGCCGGGCACGTCGAGCTCGTGAGCCGGCCCACCGCCTGGCCCGAGACCGGCCACCCGCGCCGCGTCGGCGTCTCCGCCTTCGGCCTCTCGGGCACCAACGCCCACGCCGTCATCGAACAGGCCCCCGAGCCCACCAAGGACGAGACCGCCCCCGAAACGGCGCCGCGCGCCGCCCTCCCCGTCCTCCCGTGGCTGCTCTCCGCCCGGGACGACGACTCGCTGCGCGCCCAGGCCGGCCGCCTCGCCGCCCACCTGACCGCACACCCGGCGACGGACCTCTACGACCTGGCCGCCTCCCTCGCCACCACCCGCACGGCCTTCGAACACCGGGCCGTCGTCCACGGCCACGACCGCACCGAACTCCTCACCGCACTCACCGCGTTGGCCCAGGGCGAGCCCGACCGCCGCACCCTCGTCGACACGACGCGGGAAGGCAGGACAGCGTTCCTGTTCGCGGGCCAGGGTGCGCAGCGGCTCGGTATGGGTCGGGAACTGTACGACGCGTTCCCGGTGTTCGCGGCGGCTTTCGATGCGGTGTGCGCGCAGGTGGGGGAGGAGCTGCGGGACGTCGTCTTCGGTGATGACGCCGAGCGTGTGAACCGTACGGAGTGGACGCAGCCGGCGCTGTTCGCGGTGGAGGTCGCGCTTTATCGCTTGGTGGAGTCGTTCGGGGTTCGTCCGGACTTCGTCATGGGGCACTCCATCGGTGAGATCGCTGCCGCGCATGTGGCGGGGGTGATGTCGCTGGAGAATGCGTGTGCGCTGGTGGTGGCGCGCGGCCGGCTGATGCAGGAGTTGCCCGCCGGTGGCGTGATGGTGGCTGTGGAGGCGGCGGAGGCGGAGGTGCTTCCGCTGCTGGTCGACGGGGTGTCGATCGCGGCCGTCAACGGCCCGCAGAGCGTGGTGATCGCCGGTGTCGAGGCGGCTGTCGAAGAGGTCGCCTTCGAGCTGAAGCAGCAGGGCCGTCGTACGTCCCGGCTACGCGTCTCGCACGCCTTCCACTCGCCGCTCATGGAGCCGATGCTCGACGCTTTTCGGGCGGTGGCCGAGCGGATCACGTACGCGGTCCCGTCGCTCCCCGTCGTGTCGAATGTGACCGGACGTCTCGCCACCGAGAGCGAGTTGGCGTCGGCCGAGTACTGGGTGCGGCACGTGCGGGAAGCGGTGCGTTTCGCGGACGGCGTCGACACGCTCGCGTCCGAGGGCGTGACGCGTTTCCTGGAGATCGGCCCGGACGGCACCCTCACCGCCCTGGCCCAGAGCTGTGCGCCGGACAGTGACGCCCTGTACGCCCCGGCGCTCCGCAAGGACGACCCCGAGACGCCCGCCCTCCTGACCGCGCTCGCACGGCTGCACCTGCGCGGTGCCGCCGTGCAGTGGGCCGCGCTCCTGCCGGGGGCCCGCCCGGTCGAGCTGCCCACGTATGCCTTCCGCCGTGACCGCTACTGGCTGGAGCGTTCCTACGCCGACGACGGTTCGGCCGTCGGCGCGTCGCAGCCGCACCACCGTGTCGTCTGGCGCACCGTCACAGGTCTGCCCGAGGGCTCGCGCCTCTCCGGTCGCTGGCTGTTCGTCCGGCCCGCGGCCCTCGACGGGGACGAAGGCGACGGCTGGGACGGGTCACTGGTCGCGGCGCTCACCGAGGCCGGCGCCGAACTGCTCGAAGTCACCCACCACCACGCCGACACCCGGGCCGAACTCGCCCGCCGCATCACCGCCGCGGCCGGGGACGAGCCCGTGACCGGCGTCGTGTCCACGCTCGCCCTCGAAGGCGGCGAGAATGAGGACGTGCCCCACGGCGTCCTCGCCACCGCTGTGCTGACCCAGGCACTCGGCACCGCGGGCGTCCAGGCCCCGGTCTGGGCCGTCACCCGGGGAGCCGTCACCGCCACCGCGAGCGACGCGGCCCCGCTTTTGGACCAGGCCGCCGTCTGGGGCCTCTGCCGCGTCGCCGCCCTGGAGCACCCCGACCGCTGGGGCGGTCTCGTGGACCTTCCGCCGACCCTTGACCATCGCTCGGCCGCCCGCCTCGTCACCCTGCTCGCCGGCGGCGCGCGCGAGGACCAGGCCGCGATCCGTCCCGGAGGACTGTTCGGCCGCCGTGTCGTCGCCGCGCCCCCCGGGCCGTCGACGGCCTGGCAGCCCGCCGGGACGGTCCTGGTGACCGGCGGCACCGGCGCACTCGGCGTCCGGGTCGCGCGATGGGCTGCGCGCCACGGTGCCGCACACCTGGTCCTGGTCAGCCGCAGCGGGGAGCAGGCTCCGGGAGCCGAGGAACTGCGCGCGGAACTGCGCGACCTGGGCGCCGAAGTCACGCTCGCGGCAGTCGATCTGACGGATCGTCCGGCGCTGGCCGCACTGCTCGCGGAACACCCTGTCGACGCGGTCGTCCACACCGCTGGTGTGCTGGAGGACGGAGTCCTCGACGGTCTCACCCCGGACGCCTTCGGCCGGGTCTTCGCCGCGAAGGCGACCGGCGCCCGTCACCTCGACGAGCTGACCCGGGACCGCGACCTCTCCGCGTTCGTCCTGTTCTCCTCCTTCGCCGGCACCGTCGGCTCCGCCGGACAGGCCAACTACGCTGCCGCCAACGCCTTGTTGGACGCCCTGGCCGAGCAGCGCAGGAGCGCGGGCCTGCCCGCCACCTCGATCGCCTGGGGGCCGTGGGCGGGCGGCGGCATGGCCGCCGACGCCGACGCCGAGAGCCGCCAACTACGCGGCGGCGTCGGACTGCTCGACCCCGATCAGGCACTGGAGGCCTTCGCGGCCTGCGCCGGGGACACCCCGGCCGCCGCCCTCGTGGCGTCGATCGACTGGAACCGCTTCGGCCCCGCTTTCACAGCGGTCCGCCACAGCCCCATGCTCACCGAGGTGTTCCGCGCCCCGAGCGGGCCCGGGGCGACCGTGGAAACCGCGGCCACCGGCCTGCGGGCCCGCCTCCAGGGCCTCGACCCCGACTCCCGCCGACGTGAACTCCTCACCGAGGTCCGCACCCGGGCCGCCGCCGCACTCGGCTACCCCGGCCCCGAACGGGTCGGCGCGGAGCGGGCGTTCCGTGACCTGGGTGTGGACTCGCTGATCGCGGTGGAGCTGCGCAATGTCCTGGCGGCGGTGTCGGGCGTCACGCTTCCGTCCACGGTGGTCTTCGACCACCCGACGCCCCAGGCCCTCGCCGATTTCCTGCACGGCGAGCTGTTCGGGGACGTGACCTCGATCGCCCCCGCAGCGGCGGTCGCGGTGGACGAGCCGGTGGCGATCGTCGGCATGGCGTGCCGTTTCCCGGGCGGCGTGGAGTCGCCCGAGGACCTGTGGAGCCTGCTCGCCGACGGCCGGGACGGCATCGGCGACTTCCCCACCGACCGCGGCTGGGACCTCGGCCTCCTCTTCGCCTCCGACCCGGACAACCCCTACGCCAGCCACACCGCACGCGGCGGTTTCCTGTCGGGCGTCGGTGGTTTCGACGCGGAGTTCTTCGGGGTGTCGCCGCGTGAGGCGTTGGCGATGGATCCGCAGCAGCGATTGCTGCTGGAGGCGTCGTGGGAGGCGGTGGAGCGGGCGGGGATCGATCCGCGTGCGCTGCGCGGCAGTCGTACGGGTGTGTTCGCCGGGACGAACGGCCAGGATTATCCGGCGTTGTTGAGTCTGTCGGAGGGTGACTTCGGCGGGTACGTCGGCACGGGGAACGCGGCGAGTGTGGCGTCCGGCCGGGTCTCGTACGTCCTGGGCCTTGAGGGCCCGGCGGTGACGGTCGACACGGCGTGCTCATCGTCTCTGGT
>NZ_JBEXOS010000129.1:0-7302 GCF_040611655.1 Streptomyces sp. NPDC006552 | reverse complement strand
GCGGCGTCCGGCGGGAGCGCCCCGGCCGGCGGGGACGACGTAGGCGTGCGAGGTGAGGCACCGGATGGTGCCGGCCCCCCCTTGTTCAGCTGGGGTCAGCCCGCGGCTGGCATCGCCGGGGTCCGGGCGGCCCACTCCTCCAGCACGTCGGCGGCGCGGGTGGCGCCGCCCGCCGCGCGCACGGCGTCCCGCATCCGGGCGAGGGCGGCCGGTGCCGCCGGGTCGGCGAGCAGCCCGGCGACGGTGTCCGTGAGGTCCTGGGCGGTCAGGCCGGACCTGGGCAGGGTGCGCCCCACCCCGCACACCGCCAACCGCTCCGCGCTGAGGGCAAGTTCGTGCGCGCGGGGCAGGGCCACCACGGGTGTGCCGTAGGCCAGGGACTCCATCAGGCTGCCCATGCCCGCGTGGCACACGAACACGTCGGCGTGCGGCAGCACGGCGGGGTGCGGCAGCCATGAGTGGGCCTCGACGTGGGCGGGCAGCGGGCCGAGGAGGGCCGGTTCGGTGTCGCGGCCGAGGGTCATGACGACATGCCACTGCTCGGCGGGGAACGCCTGTGCGCAGAGCCGGAAGAAGTCGCCGCGGTCCGACGACTCCGTGCCGAGCGACACCAGGGCGACGCGGCGCCCGTCCGCGGGCGGCGCCCACTGGCCCGGTGCGGGCTCGGTGAAGGTGGGACCCACGAAGACGAACCGGTCGTCGAAGCTGTCCCCCTCGATCTGGAAGGCGCGCGGCAGGAAGACCAGGTTGCGTTCGTCCCACTCGGTGCCGTACCGGCCCATCTCCTCCAGGCCGATGCCGTGTTCGCCCATGAAGTCGATGAGCACCTTGGCGCCCTCGGCCATCAGCGGGTGCCCGGGGTCCCACATCTGGGCCCGCAGCGAGAACGTCTCGTTGGCGGCGTGGCTCGGGCAGACCTGTACCGGTACGGCGCCCAGGACGCGGGCGGCGACCCGGCCGGCGGCGACCGTCTCGAAGTCGTAGAGCAGGACGTCCGGCGGGTCGGCGGCGAGCGCGGCGCGGGCGGCGGGGAAGACGGTGCGGACCGTGTCGACGAGGAGGTCGTAGCCGTCGCGGGCGAGCCGGTCGGGGCTCGGGTCCGCGGCGCGGTAGAAGTCTCCGCGGGCCGACGTGTAGGTGACCGCGCGGGCGCCGCAGTCCTCGACGAGCGGCGCGAACCGTTCGTCGACGACGTAGGTGACGCGGTGGCCCCGGGCGATGAGTTCGCGGGCCACGCCCAGGGTGGGGGCGATGTGGCCGAAGTCCGCGAAGAGCAGCAGGGCGTAGTGGCGGGCGGGGGTGGGGGTGCCGGGCGGCATCGGCTCTCCGGTGGGTGTCGGCCGGCCCGGGGCGGGCCGGGCGGCCAGGGGGTCAGCGGGCGTCGTCGCGCAGCGCCTCGTAGTGCGCCAGGCAGTCCGCGTAGCCGGCCAGCAGTCCGGTGGAGCGGGCCTCGGCGACGGAGACCGCCGACGCGTCCTTCTGCGACATCAGCGGCGCTTCCGACAGCCCCCAGGGCAGGGCGAGTTCGGGATCGAAGGGGTCGATGTCCACCTGTGTGCCGGGCACGAAACCGGTGGAGCACAGGTACGCCACGCAGGTGTCGTCGGTGAGGGCGAGGAAGCCGTGGACGAGACCCTCGGCGACGAACAGGGTCTCCCCCGAATCGGCGGACAGCCGGTTCACCTCGTGGACGCCCCAGGTCGGGGAACCGACCCGCAGGTCCACGACGATGTCGAGGGCCTCGCCCCGCACCACGCTCACCACCTTGGCCTGTCCGGGCGGCAGCAGGGTGCCGTGCAGCCCGCGCAGGGTGTTGCGGCGCGAGACCGAGTAGTTCACCTGCGCCACGGGCACGGGCCGGCCGATCTCCTCGGCCAGCCGGTCGTGCCGGAACGACTCGTAGAAACTTCCTCGCTCGTCACGGAGCTGGTGCGGGGTGATGTGGTACGCGTCCGGCACAGCCGTCTCTCGAACCTTCATGGTGGCCCCACCGTAGGGCGTGCGGATCGAGGACCGATCGAGGACCGTCGGTGGCCGGCTCCACTCGACGCGGCCTCGCGCGATCCTCGAACGGCGGCTGCTTCAGTGGAGGTGTCATACCCGCGTGCCGGCGGGGCGGCACACGTTCGAGGGGCGCGCACCGCGCAGGACCGGGAGGAGACAGGCCATGGCGGAGGTCGGTGCGCCGGGACGGCCCGGGGCCGCGGACAGGTGGTCCGGGCGTGTGGTGGTGCTGGGGGCGACGGGGTTCGTCGGCCGCCATGTGGGCACCGCCCTGGAACAGGCCGGGTACGAGGTCCTCGCCGTGGCCCGGCGTCCGCGCAAGATGCCGGCGTCCTGGCGTTTCCACCCCATGGACCTGGTCGATTCCGGGCCCCGGGCGCTGGTCGAACTGATCGACGAGACGGCTCCCGTGGCGGTCGTGAACGCCGCGGGTGAGGTGTGGTCACCCACCGCCGACCGGATGCGCCGCAGCAACCAGCTCCTCGTGGACCGTCTGCTCGCGGCGCTCGCCGCGGCGGGCCCCCGGCCGCGCCTCGTGCAGCTGGGTTCGGTGCACGAGTACACGCCGCAGCCCCCTGGGGTGTGGCTGACCGAGTCCTCGCCGGAGGAACCGGCCAACGACTACGGACGGACGAAGCTGCAGGGGACCCGGGCGGTGCTGCGGGCCGTCGGGACGGGCGCCGTGGACGCGGTGGTGCTGCGCCTGTCGAACGTGATCGGCGCCGGCACCCCGCGCGGCAGCCTCCTCGGGCACGTGGCCGCGCAACTGCTCGACCAGGCGGCGCAGGGCCTGCCCCCGGAGGTGCGGGTCTCTCCGCTGCGCAGCAGCCGGGACTTCGTGGACGCGCAGGACGTGGCGCGGGCCGTCGTGGCTGCCGTGCGCGCCCCAGGCGCCACCGGGCACGTGGTGAACATCGCGAGCGGCGCCTGGCAGCCCGTCCGGTCCATGGTCGACCTGCTGATCTCGCTCAGCGGCCATCCCGCCCGGCTGGTGGAGCGGCCCGTCGCGGGCGCGCGGGCGCTGCCGGACACCGACTGGATGGCCGTGGACGTGTCGGCGGCGCGTACGGTCCTGGGCTGGGAGCCGCGGCGTACCGCCCGGGACATGGTGGAGGACCTGTGGCGGGCCGCCGCGGAGCAGCACGAGGGGCCCGCCGCCCGTGCGTGAGCGGCCGGCCGCGGGCCGGTCCGCGTCAGCCGGGCAGCAGATCCAGGTCGGCCGTGCTGACGGCGTCGGTCAGCACGTGCTGGCGCAGCCGCTGCAGCCCTGGTGAGGGGTCGAGGCCCAGTTCGTCCCTCAGCTGCGCGCTCAGCCGCTGGTAGACCGCCAGCGCCTCGCTGCGTCTGCCACACCGTTCCAGGGCCATGATCAACGTGCCCTGGAACCACTCGTGCAGCGGATACGCGCAGGCCAGTTCCTTGAGTTCGCCGACGAGTTCACGGTGCCGCCCGAGGCGGAACCCGGCGGTGATGCGCAACTCCTGGGCCTGTAGGTGCAGTTCCTCCAGACGCAGGGTGTGGCCGTGCAGCGCGGGGCCGTGGGCGACGTCCGCGAACGGCGGCCCGTCCCACAGGAGCCGGGCCCGGTCGAGGAGGACGACGGCGCCGGCCGGATCGTCGTCGGCCAGGGCCGCCCGCGCCTGGTGTACGCAGAGCGTGAACTCCTCGGCGTCGCACTCCCCCGGCCCCACCCGCAGCACGTAGCCGTGGGCCCGTGTGGCGAGCGGGCCGTTCTCGCCGGGGCCCGGGTCCTCGCCGCCGTGCAGCGCCTTGCGCAACTGGTACGCGTAGGTCTGCACGGTGGCGGTGGCGCTGCGCGGCGGGTGGCCCGACCACAGTTCGGCCGTGAGCACCGAGAGCGGGACGACGCTGTTGCGGCGGGCGAGCAGCACGGCGAGGACCTGGCGGACCTTCGGCGCGGTGGGGGTGACGTCGCGGCCGCCGGCCGACGCCCGCAGCGGGCCGAGGGTGCGCCAGGTCAGCACGGCGCGGTCCCCGTGGTCTTGTCCGGGCGCATGGTGCGGTCCCCCACGCGGGGGTTGTCGCGGTACCAGGCGACCGTCTCGGCGAGGCCCTCGACGAAGTCCTTCTGCGGCTTGTAGCCGACTTCGACATGGGCCTTGCGCCAGTCCACGGAGTAGCGGCGGTCGTGTCCCTTGCGGTCGGTGACGTACTCGACGCTGTCGGGGGCGGCGCCGCACGCCTCGATGAGCAGGGCGGTCAGGCCGCGGTTGTCGAGTTCGGTGCCGCCGCCGATGTTGTAGATCTCGCCGGCCCGGCCGCGGGTGCGGACCAGTTCGACGGCGCGGATGTGGTCGTCGACGTGGAGCCAGTCGCGTACGTTCAGGCCGTCGCCGTAGAGCGGGACCTTCTTGCCCGCGAGGAGCCGGGTGACGAACAGCGGGATGATCTTCTCGGGGAACTGGTGGGGCCCGTAGTTGTTCGAGCAGCGGGTGACGCGGACGTCGAGGCCGTGCGAGCGGTGGTAGGCCAGGGCGATGAGGTCGCTGGCGGCCTTGGACGCGGCGTACGGCGAGTTGGGGTCGAGGGGCTGGTCCTCGGAGCAGGAGCCCACGGCGATGGAGCCGTAGACCTCGTCGGTGGAGACGTGCACGAACCGGTCGATGCCCCGGCGCAGCGCGGCGTCGAGGAGGGTCTGGGTGCCCAGGACGTTGGAGCGCACGAACTCGGTGGCACTGGCCAGGGACCGGTCCACGTGGGACTCGGCGGCGAAGTGCACGACCTGGTCGTGCTCGGCCATCAGTGCGTCGGCCAGGTCGCTGTCGCAGATGTCGCCGACGACGAGCCGGTAGCGGTCGCTGTCCGCCACCGGGTCGAGGTTGGCCGGGTCGGCGGCGTAGGTGAAGGCGTCGAGGACGGTGACCGTGACGTCGTCCGGGCCGAGGGGCCCGAGGAGCGTGCGGACGTAGTGGGAGCCGATGAAGCCGGCCCCGCCGGTCACCAGGATGCGTGTCTTGCTCATCTGGGTGCGGCGCGTCACCGGGCGTGCCGAGCGGGCGCCGTCCTCCTTCCTCGTGGATGTACCGGGGTGGTTCAGCGGGCCGCGACGAGCCGTTCCAGTTCACCGACGACGGCGTGCGGGGTGGGCAGGGCCGCGGACTCGTCGCGCAGCCGGCCCGCGGCGGCGGCGTAGGAGGGGTCCTCCAGGAGCCGGCGGGTGAGGTCGGTGACCCGCTCGGGGGCGGCGTCGGTGTGGTGCAGGAAGAGTCCCGCGCCGCTGTCCTGGAGGCTTCGGCCGCGCAGTTCCTGGTCGGCGACGAGGGTGGACAGGGCGAGCTGCGGCACGGCGTTGACCAGGGCGGTGGAGAAGCTGCCCCAGCCGCCGTGGTGGACCACCGCGGAGCAGGTGGGCAGCAGGGTGCTCAGCGCCACGCCGCTCGCGGCCATGACGTTGGGCGGCAGGTTGTCGAGCCGCTCGGCCTGTTCGGGCATGAGGGCGGCGACGATGTCGGCGTCGAGACCGGACAGGGCGCGCAGCAGGTCGGCGATGTCGACGTAGTCGCCGCCGTAGGCCTCGGTGTTGGTGCGGCCGAGGGTGACGCAGACGCGGGGCCGCTTGGGCTGCTCGCGCAGCCAGTCCCACTGCACGGCCGTGCCGTTGTAGGGCACGTACCGCATGGAGACCTGGTGCAGGTCGCTGGGCGGGCGCAGGCTCTCGGGCAGTGTGTCGAGGGTGAACTGGCCGTTCAGCAGTTCCTCGTCGCAGGAGACGCCGTAGGCGCGGCCGCGCTCGTCGATCCAGTCGGCCAGCGGGTCGGCCCGCTGGTCCTCGGGGACGTCCCGGGCGAGCTCGACGAAGGTGGCGCGGGCCTGGCCGTACACGTCGGCGCACCACAGCAGGCGGGCGTGCGCGGCGCCGCAGGCGCGGGCCGCGATGGCGCCCGCGTAGGCGATGGGGTCGCGCACCACCAGGTCGGGACGCCAGTCGCGGGCGAGCGCGACGAGGTCGTCGACGATCGGGTCGTTGTAGCGGGCGAACCCGTACGGGACGCTGATCGAGTAGCGCTCGACGAGGCCGGCGTGGTCGACGTCGCCGTAGCCGAGGCGGCTCCAGTTGGCGACGTCGGCGTCCTGGGAGTCCCGGGCCACGGCCATGTCCCGGTGGACGCCGGGATCGGCGCCGACGGGCGCGGCCACCAGGCCGGCGCCGGTGACGGCTGCGTTCAGGGACGGGGTGTTGGCCATCAGGACCTCGTGCCCGGCGGCCGTCAGGGCCCAGGCCAGCGGCACCATCGTGTAGACGTGCGACTTCTCCGGCAGGCCGGCGAACAGGACGCGCATGGGTTCCTCTCCTAGTCGGATCCGCGGGGGCGCCCCGGGGCGGTGTGCACGCTGCCCGGCAGGGGTTCCTCGGTCACGGATATGGCGCTCAGCGGGCAGGAGTCGGCGGCGTCCCGCACGGCGGGGGCCTGCGCGGCGTCGGCCGTCTCGACCAGCAACAGCGCCATTCCGTCGGCGCGTTGGTCGAAGACCTCGGGGGCGATCAGCGCGCACTGTCCGGCGCCGATGCACTTGTCGTGGTCGATCGCGATGTCCATGCGGGCCTCCTGCGCGCTCGCCGCTTCGACGGGATGCCGGAGCGAGCCCATCTTGCGGTGCCGGCGCGCGGTTCGGCCGCGCGCGGACCGCTGACTGGGGTTTCTGCCAGATATTGGGCCGGGCCGCCGGACCGGAGGGTGCCGGGCGAGGCCGCGGGCGGCCAGGACGCGGTGAATCCCTAGACTGCGCGGCCCGCGCTGGCCCGCCGCGCGGTCGCCGTGCTGGAGTGACCGGGCGACCGGACGAGCAGGGCCCTTCTGACGGATCTCCGTGGCCGAAGCCGTCGTACGACACCTGTGAAAGGGGAACCTGGGTGGCACAGCAGAGCACCTCGGACGTGCTGGACCCGGCGCCCGGGGCGGACTCCTCCCTCGAACGCCCGCCGGCCGTGGACCCGGACGGCGGCGCCGCCCTGCTGGCCTGGGCGGCCCGGATGCGCGCGCAGCGGCCGGTGTGGCGCGACGGCGGCGGCAACGTGCACGTCTTCCGCCACGCGGACGTACAGCGGATCCTCGCCGATCCCGCGACGTTCTCCTCCGACACGGTGGGCCGGCTCTCCGGCGGCGAGAAGCAGGCCCCGCGCGGCACGCTGCTGCTCCTCGACCCGCCGCTGCACGGCAAGATGCGCCGCCTGGTCAGCCGGGCGTTCACCCCGGGGCTGATCGCCAGTCTCGAACCGTGGATCACCGAACTGACCGGGCAGCTCCTGGACACCGCCGCCGGGGACGCCTTCGATCT
>NZ_JBEXOS010000128.1:0-7838 GCF_040611655.1 Streptomyces sp. NPDC006552 | reverse complement strand
GCCATCGCCCGCCGAAACACCCGCCACGGCACCGGACTTGGTGTCTACCGATGGGTCGTGGAGCGGACCTTCGCCTGGCTGCACGGCTTCCGCCGGCTCCGCGTCCGCTGGGAACGCCGAGCCGACATTCACGAAGCGTTCCTCAAACTGGCCTGCTGCCTCATCACCCACCGACAACTCAGGTCATTGTGTTAGCCGTTCTTAGAGGCCGTTTCTGATGGTGAGTTCGCTGCGTTGAGCACCACATGGAGTGTCTCGTTGAGCGTCTAGTTCCCGATGAGTTGTGGACGTTGTTCCGGCGGACAGTGCCACCGACAGAGGTGAAGCGTCCGCAAGGCGGCGGCCGGCGTAGAGCTAGTGATCGGGAGGCCCTGGCCGCGATCATCTTCGTGGCCACTTCGGGCTGCACCTGGCGGCAGCTTCCACCCGTGTTCGGGCCGTGCTGGCAGACCGTATATCGACGCTTCGCCCAGTGGAGCCATGCACGCGTATGGGCCCGACTCCACCGTGTCGTCCTTGACGAACTCGGCCTGTGCGGCGCCCTGGACTGGTCACGGTGCGCGATCGACTCCGTCAGCCTCCGGGCCGCAAAAGGGGGCCGTTGACGGGACCGCATCCGACCGACCGAGGCAAGTTGGGATCAAAAATTCACCTCATCACCGACCGGAACGGGCTTCCGTTGTCCCTGGGCATCGCAGGCGCCAACATGCACGACAGTCAAGGCTTGGAACCCCTCGTCCGTGGCATTCCGCCGATCCGCTCACGGCGGGGGCCTCGACGCCGACGCCCCGCGAAATTACACGCTGACAAGGGCTACGACTACGACCATCTCCGCCGATGGCTCCGTCAACGAGGAATCTGCCACCGCATTGCCCACAGGGGCGTCGAGCCCTCACATCACCTCGGTCGGCACCGCTGGGTCGTTGAGAGGACGGTGTCCTGGCTGGCAGGCTGCCGTCGGCTCCACCGCCGCTACGAGCGAAAGGCTGAACACTTCCTAGCTTTCGTCGGCCTCGCGGCAGCTCTGATCTGCCACCGCCGCCTCACAAATAGACCAGCGTCTCGTACGTGACACGCCTACGGTCTCTCGCATGTTCGAATCAATCTGGTGGCACTGCCATGTTCGAGTCGCCGATCGTCGTGGCGCCGAAGGCGTAGTCACGCGCCTCGCCGCGCAGCTGGACAGCACCGTCCAGTTCGAGAGCTACGAGCGGTACTGGAAGTTCCCAGAGCTCGCCGAGATACGGCTGAACTCCCCCCTCCAGTGCTCCACGCCGGAGACAGCCCTTCTAGCAACCCTGCGCTACGCATGGAGAGCTGCGACACCCTGGGCCCTCCTAGCTCCAGGGCCTGGCAATGAGTTCGAAGGGGTCGCTGCCTTAAACGCAGGTTCCCGCTTCCTGGTCCCAGGTATCGAATGGATGGAGTTCCACATTGCCGACCATTGAGCAGCACGATCCGTGAGGCGAACCAGTCGATCTTGTGAGGCGCGGCCATCAGAAACGGCGTCTTAAGACCGTCCTGGCCAACTGCCCCGAACTCGACGCGCTCACCGGTCACGTCCGGTCCTTCGCCCAGATGCTCACCGAGCTCCAGGGCGAACACCTCCCGCAGTGGCTCGACGCCGTCCGCCAGGACGACCTGCCCAGCCTCCACACTCTCGCGGCCGGCATCGACCGAGACCGCGACGCGGTCATCGCCGGACTCACCCTGCCCTGGAGCTCCGGCGTCGTCGAAGGACACGTCAACCGGATCAAGATGCTCAAGCGCCAGATGTTCGGCCAGGCTGGCTTCGCACTGCTCCGCAAGCGAGTCCTGTTGGCCCACTGATCGATGTCAGATGCGCACGATAGCTTCCCGACATGGGTGTGTATCTGGTGAGCGTCGGCGCGGAGGAATGGTTCGGTGACGAGGAGGACGGATGGGGTGAAGTTGCTTCGGCGCTCGATGCTGAGCTCAGGCGGCGGGGCCTGCCGCCCTACGAGAACGTCCCCGTAGAGACGGGCTTCGCACCGGGCTCAGGGCAATCTTTCGAGGAGAAGCTGGCTCCCTCGATGACCGGGTTCCTCGCCTTATGTCAGACGCACCTGTCACGAGAGGAATCGGAGATCCTCTGCGGCTGGACCGTGCTCGTGCCCTTCGCGCTCGATGAGGAGATCTGGTTGCCCATCGAGTCCGACGACCACGACTCCATGGTCGCCGGCGCTCCTCAAGTACTCACGCTCGCCGAGAAGCTGGCGGCAGCCATCGATCTGCCAGCCGAAATCCCGGCGACATGCGACAACCTCGACCTGAGCACGTGGTTCGGGCACCAAGCAGAGGAACTGGCCACTACCCGAACAGGACCGTGGACTAAGACGTCATTTCACTTGGCCAGTCTGCGGTGACATATGAGGGTTGCGGCGATGGCGGCGAAGGCGAGGAAGTGTTCTGGCTTTCGCTCGTAGCGGCGGTGGAGGCGTCGGCAGCCGGACAGCCAGGATGCGGTCCGCTCCACGACCCAGCGGTGCCGGCCAAGGTGTTGGGATGACTCGATGCCCCTGCGGGCAAGTCGGTGTTGGATACCGCGGGATGCCAGCCACCGTCGCAGGTGTCGGTAGTCGTAGCCTTTGTCGCCGTGCAGCTTGCCGGGCCGTCGGCGTCGCGGTCCGCGGCGTGAGCGGATCGGAGGGATGCCTCGAACCAGCGGGATGAGGGCCTGACTGTCGTGGAGATTTGCGGCAGAGATGCCGATCGACAGGGGCAACCCGCCGCGGTCGACGATCAGATGGATTTTCGACCCGTTCTTGCCACGATCGGTCGGATTCGGTCCCGTCAGCAGCCCCCTTTGAGAGCCCGAACGCTGACGGAGTCGATCGCGCACCGCGACCAGTCCAGCCCACCCTGGGAACCGAGGTCGTCCAGGACCAGGCGGTGAAGCTTGGCCCAGACCCGGGCTTCGGTCCACTCGGTGAACCGGCGGAAGGCAGTCACTCCCGACAGCCCGAAGCCGTGCGGCAGTTGATTCCACGTGCAGTCCGAGGTGGCTACGAAGATGATCGCTGCCAGTACCTCGCGGTCACCTCGTCGACGATGGCCTCCACCCAGCGGGCGAACCGGTGCCGGCGGCACCACTCGCTGGAACAACTCCCACAGGTCTTCCGGTGCCATCCGTTCGACAAGCGCAGCAGTCATCACCCCAGACTGCCGTAAGATCACGCCAACTGAAATGGCTTCTAAGCGCTCCAGTCGGCCGGCTGAGCACAGTTGTTGGTCGTCAGTGCCTTCGGTCCTCAACCGCCCAGTCGTCCCCCAGCTCCCGACGCAATGCCTCCAGTACCGCATCGGCCTCGCGTTGGAACGATTCCTGCTGGTCGCGGGTCCAGGGTGAAGGGCCTGCCGGATTGTCCCAGTCGAGCGAAGACTGGTACAGGTCGGCGAGTCTTGTGAGCTCATCGCTGATGCCTGAGGCGATGGGCAGTTTCTCCGGAGCGCATGGGTACCCGTAGGGACTGTCGAAGTCCGGCATATCCGATGGACCAGGCCACAACGGAGTGTCGAGGCCGTAGTCGAAGCAAAATCGCAGGTGATGCCGCAGCCTTTCATGGCACTGAGTACGTGAGCGGCCACCTGAGACGCTCAATGACCAGATGAAGCACTCAGTCACAGATGGGCTGTGACTGAGTGCTTCACTTGGCGAGTTGAGCGTTGGCCGGGCAGGGTATCGGCGGAACGGTATATACGGTGATGGCGCCGACAGAGGAACGAAGGGACTGGCCCTACCTGCTCGTGAGCTTCACTTGCGCGGCGCACGGTGGGCCTGCGGGGGGCGGGTCGCGTTGCCAGAGTTCGATGATCGATCCGCGGCGCATCAACGCCAAGTGGCGGCCGCTGCGGTCGAACTGGTTCGCGAGGACGTCCTCGATGGTCCCGATGCTCTACGTGATCTTGCCGGTGGTGGTGTCGACGATGCGTACGACGGGGTTGCCCAGGAGGACGACGGTTACCTCGTTCGGCGTCGGACCGGGGGCGATCATGACGTCCGGCTTGCCGTCGGGCAGCAGGGGCCCAACCCCCGTTCATTACTCTCGGCGAGTACCAGTGTGAGTCGGCCCAGCCATTCGAAGTCGTCCGGGTACTCCCACTCCTCGGCTACGGCAAGTACATCGGCAAGGTCCTCGCGCGGGATCGGGGGACCCGGCTGATAGCCGGTGGCACCGTCTGGTGCTGTCCACGGGATGTACCGACAGACCTCGACCATTCCACGGTCGACAAGTGCGAGGAGTATGGGCGCCAGGTCAGCCGCCGGCCCCGACGCCAGAGGCTCCTCCAGGTCTCCCCGGACTCCAGGGAGGATGTCGATCTCACTCGCATTGAGCACGAAGGCGTACTCGACATCGGACAGCTCGCTCCCGCTCATCTAGAGATTCTCTCTGGTAGCGGCCGTTCCGATTCTGCCGCGGGTTCAGGCAGCCAACGGCTCTCAGCAGGCCTGCTTACGGGCCACCTTTCGTACTCGCTTCAACTGGAACGCTCACGGGCCAACTACGGCCACGGCGGGGGCTGCTCCGTCAGCAGCGGACTCCCCTCTGTGGCATGTTCGAATGTGGCCTTGCAATGCCACGGTAGCGGGCGGCGGGCCCACCGCCCGGGCACGGCGGCCCCTCCTCTGCTGCCTGGCATGGGGCCGCAGGCTTGGTTTCGTCAACTTCCCTTAACCAGCGCCGTGTTCTCCGTCTATCGTCGGTGGATGACGTGGTGGGAAGCAACTCTGTGGGGGCCTGGCCGGTGGAGGGTCTGCCTCGCTGCTCTCGCTGTCGGCCGCCGTGGTCGCGGCGGGATACAAGTGGCCGTGGCGCAAGGGCAAGGGCGATCTGATGCCGCGGTTCTTCGTGCTGGGGATCGGCCTCGCCCTGGGCGCCGTCGTGGCGGCGGCTGCACATGACCAGATCAGCGGACCGTGGCCCGCCTTCATCTTTGGCGTCGGGGCACCGGCCACCATCCGGGGCATTCTCTCCGGTGTAGAGGTCGAACCGACACCTCAGCCGAAGGCGGTCCCGGCATCAAAAAAGCCCCGCATCCGACGATCTGCCATCGCCGAGGGGAGCACTCGTGAAGACGCCTCCTGACACGTTTCTGGGCCAGCTTGCCGTGGGCGCCCGACCGGTCCGCCCCTGGCTGCGGGTACGGGCGAGCGGTTGGTGGGCGCGTGTTCTCATCGCCGGCGGAGCCCAGTACCAACACGAGTTCATGGCGAGGAACGAGGTTCCGGCATACAACGACAACGGCCCCCGGCAAGCGCCCGCCGTAGAGCACAGGGTGATCGGGGCGGACTTGCCGCTGGTGCCCGGCGCGATGTTGCCGCGTGCGGACCTGTCCGGCGCGAACCTGACCAGCGCGAACCTGGCCGAGACGAACCTGACCCGCGCGGACCTGACCAGCGCGGACCTGACCGACGGGGACCTGACCCGCGCGTACCTGCCCGGCGCGAACCTGACCCGGGCGAACCTGGCCCGCGCGTACCTACCCGGCGCGAACCTGACCGGCGCGGACCTGACCGACGTGAACCTGGTCATCGCGGATCTGACCGGCGCGGACCTGACCGACGTGAACCTGGTCATCGCGGATCTGACCGGCGCGGACCTGACCGACGTGTACCTGAAGCACGCGTACCTGCCGGGCGCGAACCTGACCGGTGCGAATCTGACCGACGCGGACCTGACCCGTGCAATGCTGACCGCCTCGGATTTGACCAGCGCGAACCTTACCCGCGCGAACTTGCCCGACGTATACCTGGCCCGCACGGACCTGGTCGAAGCTAACCTGACCCGCGCGAACCTGGTTAAAGCTGATCTGATGGGTGCGGACCTTTCCGATGCGGACCTGACGGACGCGAACCTGACCGACGTAATTCTGACCCGTACAAAGCTGACCCGCGCGAACCTGACAGGCGCGAACCTGACCCATGCACGCCTAGCTGGCACGGACCTCATCGAGGTTGTCTGGTCAGAGCGCACCCAATGGCCCGACGACTTCGGTGCCCGGATGCGGGCGCGGTCCGTGGCCCTCGGAGGCGGCCGGTACCGCGTGCAAGGTTCCGGAAACAGCGGTGCAGACCTGTCCGTACCGCCCGTCCCAGTTTCCTAAAGGTTGTCCCGTATGGGGTGGGAGCTATCCGGTGAGGGCCATGTTGTGCAGGCGTGCGATGCCCAGGATGGATTCGTGAACGCCGCTGCCTTTGAGGCGGCAGTCGCGCAGAATCAGCACCCTGGCTGCGCTGAAGTCGATTCGTGCCGCCCGGCCCGACGGCGCCTTGATCTACGTGATCCTGGACAACCTGTCCGCCCACAAAGGCGCCGACATCCGCCGCTGGGCGAAGAAGAACAAGGTCAAGCTGTGCTACATGCCGACCTACGCTTCCTGGGCCAATCCGATCGAGGCCCACTTCGGACCGCCGCAGCAGTTCACCGTCGCCAACTCCAACCACCGTAACCACACCGCCCAAACGCGCGCCCTGCACGCCTATCTGCGCTGGCGGAACAAGAACGCCCGCCATCCCGACGTGCTGACCGCCCAGCAGCGCGAGCGCGCCCGTATCCGCAGCGAGAAGGGCATCCGCTGGGACGCACGACCGGCGAAAGCCGCGTGGCCATGCGAACAACACCGGCGACACTGACACCATGACCGCTGATCGTGAGGCAGTTCAGGCCAGCTGGAACCGCACCCGTAACCACCTCGACGCCGCTCGGGCCCACCTGACGGGCCTGGCGAACATCGACCTCTCAGCGACGCTTGAGTTCCTGGAGCACAACGAGTTGGGTCTGGCCTTCGACTGTCTCGTCGATCTCGGTGACGACCTCGACCTGCCGCTCACCTTCTGGCAGCACCTCGACCTAGCAGCTCGTGAGATGCGGCTCTACAGCGATGCGCTGCACACACCCCACCTCACGGCTGCCGACCTCTGCCACCGCCACCTCGCAGCCGCCTCCGAGAAGGAATGACCCGCCAACCCGGCGAACCTCCCCGGTCAGAGCCCTAGCCAGCGGACGGGCCTCTCGTACGGGCACGCCTTACGAAGTACGCGTACGGTGCGCAGCCTCGACGATGCACCCTTGCTGCCCGGCAGCCATGAAACGCATACGTCTATGCGCGCTGCAGAAGCCGCACCGTCTCTGACAGTGCAAAGGCGCTAAAGGGTGTTGCAGAAGGTCTGGCTTTGGCAGGCTGAAGTAGCATCTGGCCTGCTGTTTCACCGCGCCATGGCGAGGTTGTGCATGGTGGCGACGGCCTGGACCGCGTGGTGAAGGCCGTCTCCATTCTGGCGGCAGTCGCGCAGGATCTTCCAGTTCTTCATCCGGGCAAAGGTGTGCTCGACACGGGCTCGCACCCTTCGGTGCTCGGCGTTGTCCTTCTCCTGCCCGCGCAGCAGGGGGCGGCCGGCTCTCTTGCGGTGCGGGACGATCAGGCCGGTGCCGAGGTAGGCGCCGTCCGCGATGACCGTCGTGCCCGCCGCCAGAGCGGGCAGGTCCGACCCCCGCCAGACATGCGCGTCGGCCTTGTTACCTGGCGCCGGCCGGGCCGCCGCGATGACCAGGCGGGTGTCCGCATCGATGATGACCTGCACGTTCGCCGAGAACCGGTAGTTACGGGACGAGGCACCGACCCTGCGGTCACGGACCGGAATGAGGGTGCCGTCTACGATCCACAGCCGTTCGGTGTCCGTCACCGGCCGCGGAGCACGCTCGAGCGCCAGCAGCGGACCGGGCCGCTGGATGACCCGGCACACCGTCGCCGGCGAGATGCCGAACAGCGGCGCGAGCTGCCGCATCGTGAGGTTCGTGCGGTAGTACACGGCCACC
>NZ_JBEXOS010000127.1:0-7922 GCF_040611655.1 Streptomyces sp. NPDC006552 | reverse complement strand
ACCAGAGACGATGAGCACGCCGTGTCGACCGTCACCGCCGGGCCCTCAAGGCCCAGGACGTACGAGACCCGGCCGGACGCCACACTCGCCGCGTTGCCCGTGCCGACGTACCCGCCGAAGTCACCCTCCGACAGACTCAACAACGCCGGATAATCCTGGCCGTTCGTCCCGGCGAACACACCCGTACGGCTGCCGCGCAGCGCACGCGGATCGATCCCCGCCCGCTCCACCGCCTCCCACGACGCCTCCAGCAGCAACCGCTGCTGCGGATCCATCGCCAACGCCTCACGCGGCGACACCCCGAAGAACTCCGCGTCGAAACCACCGACATCCGACAGGAAACCGCCCTGCCCGTACTCCGATGTGCCGCCGTCCGCCCGGGCGTAGCCGTCGTAGACGCTCTCCAGGGCCGACCAACCGCGGTCGGTGGGGACGTCGGTGATGCCGTCCCGGCCGTCGACGAGCAGGTCCCACAGGTCTTCGGGCGACTCCACGCCGCCCGGGAAACGGCAGGCCATGCCGACGATCGCCACCGGCTCGTCCACCGCCGCCACGGCTGTCGCGACGACCGGAGCCGCGTCCCCGAACAGCTCGGCGTAGAGGTGGGTCGCCAGGGCCTGGGGCGTGGGGTGGTCGAACACCGCCGTCGCCGGAAGCGTGACGCCCGACACCGCCGCCAGGACATTGCGCAGCTCCACCGCGATCAGCGAGTCCACACCGAGGTCACGGAACGCCCGCTCCGCGCCGACCTGTTCGGGTCCTTCGTGTCCCAGCATCAGTGCCGCGAGCTTCTGTACCTCTTCCAGTACGAGACGCTGCCCTGCGTCGCGCGGCAGGCCGGCCGCTTTTGAGCGCAGGTCGTCGCCGGGCGCCTCGAAGCCGCGTGTTTCCGCGGCAGTGTGCGCAGGGGCCACCGGTGTGAGGAGGGCGCTGGACCGGGATGTGGTGAAGGCGGGGACGAAACGGTCCCAGTCGGCGTCCACGATCAGTTCGGTGGTCGCTCCCGCGTCGAGCACGGCGCCCAGGGCGGAGAGCGCGAGCCGGGGGTCGAGCGCCGTCAGCGCCCCTTGGCCGCGGCGGCGCCCGCCGGACTTCGCCGCCATGCCGTCGCCGGCCCACGGGCCCCAGGCGAGGGAGGTGGCGGGGAGTCCCTCGGCGCGCCGCCGTTCCGCGAGGGCGTCGAGGACGGCGTTGGCGGCGGCGTAAGCCCCCTGTCCCGGGCTCCCCAGCGTGCCCGCCAGCGAGGAGAAGAGAACGAACGCGGAGAGGTCGTGGTCCCGGGTCAGTTCGTCGAGCAGGAGCGCCCCGGTGGCTTTGGGGGCTCGCACCCTCTCGATGCGTTCGGCATCGGTCGCCAACAGGGTGCCGTCGTCCAGCACCCCGGCGGTGTGGAAGACCGAGTCGATCCGGTGGTCGGCGAGGAGCGCGGCGAGTTGGCGGCGGTCGGAAATGTCGACGGCGGCCAGTGTGACCGTCTCGGCGCCCGACTGCCGCAATTCCGCCCGCAGTTCCCGGGCTCCCGGTGCCGACTCGCCGCGGCGGCTGACGAGAAGCAGGTGGCGGGCGCCGCGTTCCACGGCCCAGCGGGCGACGTGCGCGCCGAGAGCTCCGGTGCCGCCGGTGACGAGCACTGTCCCGCCGGGTGTCCAGCCCGCCGTCCGCGAGGGCAGCGGGGTGGCCGGTGCCAGCCTGCGGCCGAAGATACCGTGCGCCCGTACGGCGACCTGGTCCTCGCCGGGCGCCAGGCGGGCCAGGGCCACGGAGAGCCGCGCGCACACCCGGTCGTCCAGCAGAGCAGGCAGGTCGATCAGCCCGCCCCAGACGTCCGGGTGTTCCAGGGCGGCGACGCGGCCAAGGCCCCAGACAGCGCTCTGTTCGAACCGGATGAGCGGGGCGGCACCGGCGGCGCCGACGGCACCCTGGGTGAGGACCCACAGCCGGACGCCCGGGTCCGCGGACTCCGCGACCGCCCGCAGCACGGACAGGGTTCCCGCGACCGGGTCGACGGACGCGGCGAGAGCGGCCAGGAACAGGATTCCGTCCAGGCCCCCCGAGTCACCGGTCTTCCCCGCCCCCGCCCCCGCGACGGCTTCGGCGCACGCGGCGGGATCGGTGACGTCCACTTCGACGGCGTACGCGGAGAGCCCCTGCTTGCGCAGGCCCAGGAGGAGGACGTCCACCGTGCCGCGCGCGTCGGCTTCCAGGTCCGCGGGGACCAGCACCGCCCAGCGCCCGGTACGGGTCCGAGCGGCCGCCTGAGCCGTCTCGTCGTCCCGGGTCAGCGGCCGCCACGACACCTCGTACCGCAACGCGTCGAGCGCCGCCTGCTCCTGTCGCCGCCGGTACCACTGCGTCAACGCCGGCACCACCGGCCCCAGGGCTTCCGGCTCCAGGGCGAGGTCGGCGGCGAGTGACGGAAGGTCGGCTCGCTCGACGGCGGCCCAGAACTCGGCGTCGACCACCGCGGAGGCCCGCGCCGGGCCGGCCGGGGCACCGGGGGACGGCTCGTTCGGGGCAAGCCAGTAGCGGCGGCGCTGGAACGGATACGTCGGCAGTTCGACCGCACGCGCACCGCCACCGGTCCGCAGCACGGCGGTCCAGTCGATCTCTCCACCGTCCGCATGGAGCTGCGTCATCGCGCGGAGGACGGTGGCGTGTTCGGGTTCGTCCTTGCGGAACATCGGTACGAAGAGGGAGGCGCCGCCGTCCGGAACGCAGTTCTGGGCGAGGGCGGTGAGGGTGCTGTCCGGACCGATCTCCAGGAAACGCGTCACGCCCTCGGACGCGAGCGTGTCGACGCCGTCCGCGAAACGGACCGCATGACGGACGTGGCGGACCCAATACTCGGCCGACGTCAGCTCGGCCTCGGTGGCGAGACGTCCGGTCACATTCGACACGACGGAGATCGACGGGACCGCGTACGTGATCCGCTCCGCCACCGCCCGAAAAGCGTCGAGCATCGGCTCCATGAGCGGCGAGTGGAAGGCGTGCGAGACGCGCAGGCGGGACGTGCGTCGGCCCTGTTGCTTCAGCGCTTCAGCGACCGCGGTGACAACTGCTTCGGCGCCCGCGATGACGACAGCCCGCGGCCCATTGACGGCCGCGATCGACACTCCCTCGACCAGCAGCGGAAGCACCTCCGCCTCAGCCGCCTCCACAGCCACCATCACGCCACCGGCGGGCAACTCCTGCATCAGCCGGCCACGCGCCACCACCAGCGCACACGCGTCCTCCAGCGACATCACCCCCGCCACATGCGCGGCAGCGATCTCACCGATGGAATGACCCATGACGAAGTCCGGACGAACCCCGAACGACTCCACCAAGCGATAAAGCGCGACCTCCACCGCGAACAACGCGGGCTGCGTCCACTCCGTACGAGCCAGGCGCTCGGCGTCATCACCGAAGACGACACCTCGCAGCTCCTCCCCCACCCGCTCACACACCGCATCGAAAGCAGCCGCGAACACCGGGAACGCGTCATACAGTTCCCGACCCATACCGAGCCGCTGCGCACCCTGGCCCGCGAACAGGAATGCCTGAGGTTGGTCTCCGCGGTCGTGCCCGACCGTCGTCGTCGCTCCGGCGGTACCGTTGGCGACCGCATCGAGGGCCTTCTTGAGCGCCGGGAGATCGTCCGCGACGACGACTGCGCGGTGCTCGAAGTGCGTGCGTGTGGTTGCCAGGGCGAGGCCCGTCCGGTCGGGCTCGATCTCGGGGTGGTTGTCGGCGAAGGCCGCAACGGCTCGGGCCTGGGCGCGCAGGGCTTCCTCGGTCCGGCCGGAGAGCGGCCAGGCCGTGGGGCCGGTGCGGGAGGTCTCGGTCTGCGGTTCCGGCTCCGGGACCTCTTCCTCCGGTGCTTCTTCCAGGATGATGTGGGCGTTGGTGCCGCTGAGGCCGAAGGACGAGACACCCGCGCGGCGCGGACGATCCACCGAACCCGGCCACGCCTGCGGCTCGGTGAGCAGCCGGACCGCCCCCGACGACCAGTCCACGTGTGAGGACGGCTCGTCCGCGTGGAGCGTCGCGGGCAGCACCCCGTGCCGCAACGCCTCCACCATCTTGATCACACCGGCCGCGCCCGCGGCGGCCTGGGTGTGCCCCAGGTTCGACTTCACCGAACCCAGCCACAACGGCCGGTCCCCGGACCGCTCCCGTCCGTACGTGGCCAAAAGCGCCTGCGCCTCGATCGGGTCACCCAGCTTCGTGCCCGTACCGTGCGCCTCCACCACATCCACATCCGCCGCCGACAACCCCGCCGACGAGAGCGCTGCCCGGATCACCCGCTGCTGCGACGGGCCATTGGGAGCGGTCAGGCCGTTCGACGCACCGTCCTGGTTGACCGCCGAGCCACGCACCACCGCCAGCACCCGGTGGCCGTAGCGGCGTGCATCCGACAGCCGCTCCACCAGCAGAACACCGACACCCTCGCCCCAACCAGTGCCGTCCGCACCCGCACCGAACGCCTTGCACCGGCCGTCACCAGCAAGACCGCCCTGCCGGCTGAACTCTCCGAAGACATCGGGGGTGGACATCACCGTCACGCCGCCCGCCAGCGCGAGATCGCACTCCCCGGCCCGCAACGACTGTCCCGCCAGATGCAGTGCCACCAGAGACGATGAGCACGCCGTGTCGACCGTCACCGCCGGGCCCTCAAGACCCAGCACATACGACACCCGGCCCGACACGACGCTCGCGGCGTTGCCGGTCAGCAGGTGGCCCTCGATGCCGTCGGGCAGAGTGTCGCCGGAGACCGCGCCGTAGTTCTGGTTGCTGCATCCGACGAACACACCGGTGCGGCTGCCGCGCACGGAGTCGGGGGCCAGGCCCGCGCGTTCGAGGGCCTCCCAGGACGTCTCCAGGACGAGGCGCTGCTGCGGATCCATCGCGAGCGCCTCGCGCGGTGACACCCCGAAGAAACCGGCGTCGAATTCGGTGGCCGTGGCGACGAATCCGCCCTGCCCGGTGACGGACTCCGCGGTGGTGTCCGGGGTGCTCCAGCCCCGGTCCGCCGGGAACGGGGTGATGGCGTCGGCGCCGGCCAGCACCAATTCCCAGAGGTGTTCGGGCATGGTGACGTCGCCGGGGTAACGGCAGGCCATGCCGATGATGGCGATCGGCTCGGAGGCGGCGCGGGCGAGTTCGTCGTTGCGCCGGCGCAGGCGCTCGTTCTCGGAGAGAGAAGCGCGCAGCGCGGAGACGACGCGCTCTTCGGGGGTGGACATGCTCGGCTCCACTGGTTGGTGGCCCGTACGCGGGCGGGCGGGGGAGGGCGGCGGGCGGGTGGTTCAGGAGGTGGAGTCGCCCAGGGCCAGTTGAACGAGTGCGTCGACGTCCATCGCGCCGATCGCGTCGGGCGCGGAGGTGCCGTCGGACCGCGTGTTCACCCGGGCGGTGCCGTACACCGTGGGGCCGGTGGGGTCGGACACGGCGTCGTCGGCAGGGCCGGAGTCCGCACCGGTCTGTGCCAGGGAGAGGACGGCTGTCAGCAGGCCGCTCTCCTGCCAGCGGGAGAAGGGGATCTTCGCGAGGGCACTGCGCAGCGAGGTCTCGTCGTCGCCGTGCGCCGCTCCGGCGTCGGCGAAGAGTTCCTCGTGCAGCCGGTCGGCGAGGTGACGTGGTGTCGGGTGGTCGAAGACCAGTGTTGTCGGCAACCGCAGCCCGGTTGCCGCGTGGAGTTCATTGCGCAGTTCCACGGCGGTGAGGGAGTCGAAGCCGATGTCCCGGAAGGACCGGTCGAGGTCCACCGCCGATCCCGTCGCGCGGCCGAGCACCGCGCCGGCCCGCGTACGGACGAGTTCGTGCAGGGCCCGGCGGCGCTCCTTCTCCGGCCGGTTCCCGAGGCGGGCGACGAGGGCGGCACGGGCGTCAGCGGCGTCGTTCCCGCCGGTGGCCTCGGGTGCGGTCGGGGTGATGCCCGGGAGGCCGCCGAGCAGCGGGCTGTCGCGCCGGACGGTGAACGCCGGGACGAAGCGCTCCCGGTCCAGGTCGGCGACGACCACCGCCCCGCCGGGCCCCTCCAGCGCGGACGTGAGTCCGAGCAGGGCGCGTTCGGGGTCCATGACGCGCAGCCCGTGCCGTTCCAGCTCCGCCGCACCCGCGCTCGACACCATCCCGCCGCCCGCCCAGGGGCCCCACTGCACGGAGAGCCCGGTCCGGCCGGCGGCGAGGCGGTCCTCCACCACGGCGTCGGCCCAGGCGTTGGCCGCCGCGTAGGCGCCCTGGGAACCGCTCCCCCACACGGCGGCGATCGACGAGAACACCACGAACGCGCTCAGGTCCTGGTCCCGGGTCAGCTCGTCCAGATATCCGGCGCCGTGTGCTTTCGCCCCCATCGTCCGCTCCAGGTGAGCGGTGTCGATGTCGCCGAAGGGCATGTGGTCCGGGACTCCCGCCACGTGGAAGACGGCGTCCACCCGGTGCCGGGCGAGCAGCGCGGCGACGGCATCCCGGTCCGCCAGGTCGCAGGCTTCGACACTCACCTGCCGGGCACCTGACGCGCGCAGTTCCGCGCTGAGCGCGGTGGCACCGTCGGCCGTCTCGCCGCGGCGGCTGGTGAGGACCAGTTCGTCGGCCCCCTGCCGGACGAGCCAACGGGCCACGTGAGCGCCGAGGGCGCCGGTGCCGCCGGTGACGAGGACCGGTCCGGCAGGCTTCCAGCCCTGTCCGGTGCCCCGTGGCGCCGGGGCCTGGCGCAGCCGCCTGGCGAAGAGCCGGCCGTCCCGTACGGCGACCTGGTCCTCGGTGGAGGAGGCGACGATGTCCGCGAGGAGGCGAGCGGTGTCGCTGTCGCTGTCGGAGGAGGTCTCCGGCAGGTCGACCAGGCCGCCCCAGCGTTCGGGGTGCTCCAAGGCGGCGACGCGGCCGAGGCCCCAGACGGCGCTCCGCTCCGGGCGCACCGTGCCGTCTGCGGGTCGTCCGAGGGTGACCGCGCCCCGGGTGATCCACCACACGGGCCCGCCGAGCCCGGCGTCACCGAGTGCCTGCGTGGCGACGAGGGCCTGGGCGACCGTGCCGGGCAGCACCACCGCTCCTGCCACCGGTGTCCGCGACGTCGCGACAGCGGCGGTGACGGCGGCGGCGAGGTCTGATCGGTCGGGGTGCTGCGGGAGGGGCAGGAGCAGGGGGTCGGACAGGGCCGTGGTCACGGTGTCGAGCAGCGCCGCGTCGCCCTCGGGGTGGAGGAGGAGCCAGCGGCCCGTACGGGCCGTGCCGGTGGCGACGGTCACCGGCTCCCAGTCGATGCGGTACCGCCAACCGTCCACGGCGGCCTGCGCCGTACGCTCGCGGCGCCGGGCGGAGAACCCGGAGAGGACCTCCTGTACGACGTCCTCGCTGATGTCCAGCACGCCGGCCAGTTCGCGCGCTTCCTCGGCTCCCGCGGGCTCCCAGGTGTCGAGGCCCGGGGCGGCCCCGATGCGCTTGGTCTGGGGCCAGAACCGTTCACGCTGGAAGGCGTACGTGGGCAGGTCGACACCGGTGGTCGGGCCGGGTCCGGTCACGGCGGCCCAGTCGACGGGCACACCGCTCGTGTGGCCGGCGGCCACACACGAGACGAAGGTGTCCACCTCGTCGCGGTCCTTGCGGAGGAAGGACGCGAAGACAGCGGCGTCGTCGTCCAAGAGGCAGTTCTGAGCGAGGGCGGTGAGGGTGCTGTCCGGACCGATCTCCAGGAAACGTGTCACACCCTGCGCGGCCAGGGCACGCACACCATCGGCGAAACGCACTGCCTCACGCACATGCCGCACCCAGTACGCGGCCGACGTCAACTCGCCCTCGGCAGCGAGGCGTCCGGTCAGGTTCGACACGACGGGGATCGTCGGAGTCGCGTAGGTGATCTGCTCGGCCACGGCGCGGAAGGCGTCGAGCATCGGCTCCATGAGCGGGGAGTGGAAGGCGTGCGAGACGCGGAGGCGGGAGGT
>NZ_JBEXOS010000126.1:0-8485 GCF_040611655.1 Streptomyces sp. NPDC006552 | reverse complement strand
GACAACCAGCCTGCCTACGTGACACCTATCGTGCTTCGGCACACCGATGCCGGAGTACACGACTGTCAGACAGACGCTCACCAGCGCATGCCGAGCTGGTCGAGTGCCGAACGTCGCTCCGCGTTCAGCCCAGCGGCGCGGCGGCGGGTGTTGGCGGTCCACATGCCCAGGTCGACCAGGACGTCGCCGTCGACCGTGATCTCGCGTCCGGCGGCGGCGGGTCCGGCGAGGTCGACGGGCAGGGCTTCGACATGTTTGCGGGGCACGTTCAAGTGCCCTTCCCGGGCGTGGAACTGCCGGGCCGCGGCGAGGTTGAGCACCCACTTGTGCTCCCGGGTCACCTTCACCGGCCGCTCTTCCTCTCCGGCCGCCTCAATGCCGAGCACGTGCTCCAGCAGCCACTGCTGCGCCGCCTGCAGCTGCTCGAAGCCATGGCACTGCGCTTGCACCCAGCGTCCGAGGTCTTCGCCCTGGACGACGTCGTCCAGGGCCTGGCGTCGCTCCGCGGTGAGCGCCCAGCCTCCGGTCCGGCCGGTTTCCCGGCCAGCCCCGGCGGGAGGCGTCCTGCGCGGGCCGCGGTCAGGCGGGACGTTTCCTCGGTATGACTGATCCCCCCACACGGGTGGCCCCCGGCCCATCCGTGCCCCGGCCGGGCCGCGGTCCCGCTATTACCGGGGGCATGACCATGTCTGTGCTGCGCGGCCTTGCCGTCGCCTTTTTGGCCCTGCCCGCCCTCACCGCGACCCCTGCACCCGCCGCTCCCACCTCCGGCGCCCCGGCCGCTGTCCTTGCACCGGAGCCGCACCGCCTGTCTCTGGCTGATGCCGTCGGCCGGCTGCCGGATGCTGTCGAGGCTCGCGAGGGGTATGTGCGGACGGCCTTCAAGCACTGGGTGGATGCTGACCGGGACGGCTGCACGACCCGGGCGGAAGTCCTCATCGACGAATCCCGTACGAAGCCGGTGATCGAGGCCAAGTGCAAGGTCACCCGGGGGACCTGGTACTCCTACTACGACGGAACCACTCTCACCGACCCCAAGGGCTTGGACATCGACCACATGGTGCCGCTCGCCGAGGCCTGGGACTCCGGCGCCTCCCAGTGGAGCCCGAAGCGGCGTGAGGCCTACGCCAACGACCTGAATGCCGAGCGTTCCCTGGTAGCGGTCACGGCGAAGAGCAACCGGTCCAAGGCCGACCAGGACCCCGCCCAGTGGCTGCCACCGCTCGCCGATGCCCGTTGCACCTACGCCGCGGACTGGACAGCGACCAAGCTCCGGTGGGCTCTGAGCGCGGACCGGGCCGAGAGGGCCGCGCTGACCGATCTCGCCCGGGGCTGCGGCCACCAGGACGTCGAGTACGTCCCCGCCGCCGGCCAGGACACCAGCAGCGCCTGAGCGTGCCGTTGACGGTATGACGCGCGGGCGCCGGTCGTGAACAGCGTCCTCCACGCGGGTGGACGCTGCCGCATGGAGGCCCGCCGGCCGGGGAGCGCGGCTGATGATCGGGGCATGAGCGATGACATCACCTCCCTGCTTCCCGTCCAGGACGCCGCGCCGCCTGGAGATGCTCACGCTGGAGGAAGCCCATGACCTGTTGCGACTGCTTCAGTTGATCGCGGGGGAGGGGCTGGAGGAGTTGTCGCAGGAGGCGGACTGGTTCGCCCGGGAGATCGCAGCGCGGATCCCTTCAGAGAACTGACCGGCAGGCGCCTCCTGGCGTCCCGGCCGCTGCGTACGGACAATGGCGGCGCGGGACGCCCGCCCCGGGACCACGCGGCTTGCAGCCCCTGGCGGGCGTCGGCTCGTTCTCGCGACGCTGGCGCTTCGGAGGCAAGACCGGCTGCCTACGGCCGCCGTGTGTGAGCTGTGGTGGTGGCAGGCGCTGCACGGGGTGTCGTTGTTGTGCAGGCTGTGGGTGCATCGCTCACCGGGCCCGGCGCCCGCCCACGCCACCACCGCGGACTCGCCCGGCACGGTCCGGCACGGTCCGGCACCAGGTCAGCTGCCCGCGCTGGTTCGTCTGCCTCTACCCCGAGATCGAGTTCGGCGGCCAGCCCTACGTGAAGCGAGCCGGCGACGGCTCGGTGCGGCACCTGCCCGCGGCCAGCATGGCCGGGACGGCGGCGGCGGCGAGCAGCGCGCTCGTGCGGTGCAGGAGTTTCATGGCGACTGGCAGCAGCTACCGCAGCCGCGGGTCGAGCGCGGCCGCCGCGGCCTTCACCTTCACTCGGGTTCGCGCAGACCATCTGACGGCTGATCTGCGCTCGCGCACGCGAGGAAATACCGGTGTGGACGGTGCGCGACGGCTCGAACGGTTCACACGCTTACGCGCGGCGGAGACCGCCTGCACAGTCGGTTTACCGAGAGCGCGCCGCACCAGGCACACCATGTTTCACCTGCACGGTTCGGGCCCTCACACCCTCGACGGAAAGGACTGGCCATGCCTTTGAGATGCGCACGTTACATCGGAGTGTCGCTGCTGGCGATCATCCTGGCTGTGATGGGGCAGGTGGCACCCGCGCACGCCAGCGGTGGCCTCGAACTCGCCGCCTGCACCCTGGCGGGGAGCACCGAGACAACCGACTACAGCCCGGCGCTCACCAGTGCGCGGCAGTCGTCCACGGTCTCCATCGACACGCAGTACCGCAACTGCCTCGCACCCACCGAACCCGCTCTCAGCAGCGGGAGCCGTTCCAGCGTCTTCACCCGCGAGACCAGCTGCCTCGACCTCGCCAACGGCGGCCAGCGGACCTACACCATCGACTGGAACACCGGGCAACAGTCGACTCTCAGCGGGATGAGCACCGCCAACGTGGTGGGCGCTGTCCTGACGACGACCACGACCGGAACGGTCACCTCCGGCCTGTTCCAAGGTGCCACGTTCATACAGCAGGTGGTCTCCATACCCAACCTGAACATCACTCTGTGCACGGTGGGCGCCGGCTCTCTCGCCCATCTCGACAACACCGTCACACTCGTCATCACCGGCGTGTGACCACCGGTTCCTCACTCTCGGAGCCTTAGCGGCAGCCTGCCCTCGCGGCAGTCATAGAAGACTTGCGCAGGCGGGGGCCGGGCCGGGTGGCGGCGCGGGCGGCGGCCAGGTTGACCCAGCTCCGGGCGGTGTATTTCGGCGTCGATGGCGTAGGCGACTGCCCGGCGTGGCTGAAGGCGGCCACTGGTCGTCGCCCAGGCCTCTCCGTAGAGCTTGCGTCGGCAGTAGGTGATCATTTTGGGATCACGGCCGGCCGTGCAGCCGACCGGGCTGATGCTCAGGTCAGCGTGGTGCGGTGAACGTCTGCCAGCCCGGATGGCCGAGGCGTCGTGCCACGGTGTCCAAGGCGGCACGCACGGAGATCAGTCGCGTGTGGCGGCGATGACGTGAGGGGGCAGGTCCGTGCGCATCAACGTGGCGGTCACCCCTGTGCCACGCCGCGCTGTGATCCCCGGCGCCGTCCGCTCTTGTGAACGCCGCCCCAGGTGCCCCGACGTCACCAGCTCGTGAACGAAGCCGACGGGCCGGCAACTTCGACCATGGAGTGCCAGTCGGGGTTGCAGTCGAGGGCGAGTTGTTCGGCGCTCGTGTGCTGCTCCCGCGTGGGTAGTTGGGTGGGATGAGACGGATACGGGTTGCGGTGGGGCCGGCCTTGGGGTTCGTGGTGATGATGTTGTTCTGGCACTTCGTGTCGGATGAGTCATGGGTGGGGTCGGTGGTCGCGGCCTCGGGGTGGACGGTGGTGTGGTCGGTGTTCTTTTTCTGGTGGGTGCGGCGGGCGGACCGGCGGTAGGGGGCGCGCTCCTGCTCACCGGGTGGTGGGCAGGAGCGCGGGGGCGACCGGCCAGACGTACCACGCGTGTGTGCAAGACGGGATCCAGAGCGCCCACCTTCTTACAGACGGAGAGGCGCTGGATGGTCTTCTCGATGGGCCGGTCGCTGATCGGCTCAGGGGATGAGGGTGGTGAGCATGCGGTGGGTGGCGGAGTCGGTGGCGTGGATGCGGGTGGTGTGGGTGCCGCGGGTGAGGAGGACGCGGTAGGTGTTGAGGGCGTAGCGCAGGTACAGCTCGGGGGGCAGGTGGCGGAGGGTTTCGTCGTGGCTCTGGTCGGGGTGGGCGTGCCAGCGGCCGTCGGCCCAGGTCAGGTCGGGGCCGATGATGACGCCGGAGTGGCGGTACTCGAGGCCTTGGGCGGTGTAGATGCAGCCGATCTGCTGGTGGCCTCCGGTGTGGGTGGCCCAGAGCTGGCTGTGCGGGGCGATGGTGGCACCGTCGGGGTCGGTGAGGGCGGTGCGGGCATTCCAGGCGGCACGCCAGGTGCGGGGCGCACCGGTGAGGTCGGGGACGTCGATGGCGATGTCGAGGGGGAGTGTGGCCTGACGGGGCCTGGGGTGGCTCCAGGGCCAGCAGAATCCGGCGGTGGTCCGTGCACTGTGTCCGGCGGCGGTGGCCTGCTCGATCTCGTGCTGCAGGGTGAAGGGGTCGCTGGCCAGGTGGAGTTGATAGCCGGCCTGTCCGGTCCAGGGGGCGGGGGTGGCGTACAGGAGGTTGTCGACCCAGGTGGTGTAGGCGGCCGAGCCGCGGCAGCGGAAGGATCCGGTGAGTTCCAGGTGGTGGTGGGTGCGGCCCAGTTGCCGGGCGGCGGCGCGGATCTCCTCGACGGTGGTGCCTTCGTTGGGGCGGATGACCTGGCGTTCGTCGAGGAAGATGACGGCCAGTGTGACGTTGCGCACGACCGCGGCCAGGTCTGGCGGCAGCCCGGGTCCGGTGCGTTTGATGCGCTGTGCCTCGTCGATGACCAGGGCGCTGGTCTGGTGGGTGGTGCTGCGCAGGGCACCGACGGAGGGGAACAGTTCGCGGGCGGCGCTGTTCTCACGCACGGCGTCCAGGAGGTGGGCGCGCAGGGTTCCGGAGGGGGTGATGAAGCGCGGCCGGGTGGCGGGGTGCGCGCGCATGAGGCGGCCCAGCAGCCGGACCGCGAGGGCGGTCTTGCCGCTGCCGGGGCCGCCGCTGACGGTGATGACCGCGCCGGCCCCGCCGGCATGCCTGTCGCGCGTGCTGTCGTGGTGGCGTGCGGGAAGGTGGCGGTCGGCGGCGGCCCGGATCCGCACGAATGCGTCCTGCTGGTCGCCGACGAGCGCGAAGGTGCTGCTGCCGTCCAGAGCGGAGCCGACCTGGTCGAGCAGGCGGCTGGAGGGCTCCCACCGCAGGCCCTCGAACACGCTGACCTGCGCCGCACCCGGCGCCACCAACCCGCCACAGCCCAGCAGTTGGCACAGGTCCGAGCCCGATCCGCAAGTGAGAGCCCCCAGGGCCGCCCACGCTGAAGCTCGGCAGCGGTCTCGCGCCGCACGGCGGTCACCAGCTTGCCGAAGCAGCGCGGGCTCAGCCTGGTGAAGGGACCTATCCAGGACGGGACCGACGCCGTGATCACTGCAGTCACACCAAGATCGTTCCATCTGAGGCCGACCGGGCTGTGCACGGATCAAATACGGAGCCCGAGGTGCCGGTCCAGCTGACTGCGCAGGCGCGCAGAAGCTCCACGCCGAGTCCCGAGTTCCCTCACTTCCGCCGCCGGAAGTTCCGTCCGTCCTGCCAGTGCGAGCACAGCGGCATAGGGTCGTTCGCCTTCGGCGAGCTTTGCCGCCACGGCGTCACGGACGGCGTGCAGCACTGCGTGGTCGGCGCTCGGATGCTCCGCCAGCAGGCGAAGGAGCCTGTTGTCGTTCCATGCACTGTCATGAGCCGTGCTCAGTTCCAGCAGCGTGCCGGGCGCCGTGGAGGGATTGGCGGCCAGCGCCTGCCAGACGAAGGGGTACGGACAACGCGAGAGTCGATGCAGGACGGCGGTGTCGTTCTCAGCATGCGCCAGTTCGAGGTAGCCGGCAGGGGTGTGCACGGGCATTGCCCCTCAGGATCGTCGGGGCGATCATCCTGCCATCAGGGCTCGGTCGCCCGCGTGCGGGGCTCTGACCGCAACCGGTCGAAGATCGCTTACGGGACAACCCTTAGACCGTGTTTGAGATCTGCTCTGTCTTGCGGTTGAGGTGCCGCCGGAGTGGCCGATGCTACTGAGGGGAGCTACCTGACGGAGGTGGCAGATACGGTTCCGGTGAGGCAGCGCTTCATCAGCGAGAAGGCGAACGGCGGCCTGCGAACCAGCCGTTGCGGAGTCAGCTAACGTCGGAGCATGGCAGAGAAGGACATACTCGGGACAGCATCAGACGACCCTGTGGCAGCCAAGTGGCAGGTCGTGCGGGACATGGACGCGAACCTCATCGACAAAGCCCTGGTAGAGGCGGCATTCGCAAACCCTTCCCTCCGGGCTCTGTTTCCGCTGGTCAGCCATGGATCGCTGCAGTTCAGCCGGTGCACCCGTTTCCCTTGGTCGCAAGACCTGCCCTCGATCTTCCCCTACGACGGCGAACGGCACTTCCGTGTTCTTCGGCTGCATGAGCCGCGCGGTTCGGGGCGGGAACAGATCGGTGGCCCTGTTACTGCCGATGAGGCCGTGGAACTCGTAGCTTCGCACCTTCCCGCAGGCTGTGGTCCTGCCCTTGACGGCACGCCCGACGACCTCGAATCGCTCAGCTGAGTCAACTAGCTTGTCTGGCTGCGGTGCGTACGAGCGGGTGCGGGCCCTGCCGCGTCGCCGGTCGGCCGCGGGCGAGTCGGCGGACCATGATGCCGATCATCGCCCAGCGGATCACGGTCTCGGACCGGGCCGGAATGGTCTCGTAGTCCCGGGCGAGGCGGCGGTGGGCGGTGAGCCAAGAGAAGGTGCGCTCGATCGCCCACCGCTTGGGTTGGACCTGGAAGCCGCGCTGGCCAGGGTCTTTGCGAACGATGTCCAGCTCGCGGCCGAGGATCTGGGCGGTCCAATCGACCAGGCGGCCGGCGAAGCCCTGATCTGCCCAGAACTTCTGGATCCGCGGGTGGTCGAGCCGGGCCCACAAGAGCGGTCGACGGGCGCCGGCGCGGTCCTGAACGCTCGCGGCGACCACATGGACCGCAATCAGCAGGCCGAGGGTGTCGGTGACGAGGAACCGCTTGCGACCTTTGACCTTCTTGCCGGCGTCGAAGCCTCTGGTTACAGCGGGGACGGTGTCAGCGGTGCGGATGGACTGCGAGTCGATCAGGCTAGCGCTCGGCTCGGCATTGCGGCCGTGAGCCTCGCGCAACCTGTCCCGCAGTGCGTCGTGTACGCGCTCGACGGTGCCATCGTCGTGCCACCGGGCGAAGTACCAATACACCGTAGGCCAGGGCGGGAAGTCCTTCGGCAGCTGCCGCCAGGCGCACCCGGTCCGCACCACGTAGAAGATCGCGTCCACGATCCGACGCCGCGGATGCTTCTCCCGCCGCCCGCCCTTCGGCCCCACCCGCGCCGGCGGCAGCAACGGCTTCACCAGCCTCCACTGCTCGTCCGTCAGGTCCGACGGATATCCGCCCCCAGAACCACTCACGGACAGTTCAACGAGCACGTCAGCCCACGGCGACCGCAGATCTCAAACGCGGTCTCAGGAGCTGCGGGACTGGGGACCGGTAAGGGTTTTGACGTGGGCGCCCAAGTCAGTGACGGAGACGCCGCGCGAGGGGTCACCGGCGAGGCAAAGTGCTCGGCGGGCGGGTTCTCCTACTCAAGGGCCACTGACGGTTCAAATTCGCTCGGCAGTGGCTCCGTAGAGCCGGAGTGCTCAGCCATGGCGAAATACACGTACTAACCTGCGGAGGCATCAGGTGACACTCGCCGTTCTCTTGGCTCAGGACAAGCGTCCAGATGGCCCTAACTGGCTGCCTTGGGTCTTCATCATCGTGGTAGCTGCGATCTTCATCTTCGGTTTCGTGTCCATGTGGCGCAAGAAGCGATGACCGACTTCTTGAGTTGAGCTTGCGGAGGGGCCGAGAACGGCCCCTCCGCTTACAGAGCGAGGGAGCGAAGAACTGATGCGCATAGCTTTCGGGCTGCTCATGAGTTTGGTCGGGGTCGGTTGTGTTGCCCTTTCCGGTCGCTCAGCCCGCGGGGATCAAGAGAAGTCAAGAGTGGTATTCGGCCAACGGAGCGGCTCTTTCGCGAAGGTATATAGCATGGTGATGTATATTCTCGTCTGATCGGCCCTGACCGTGGCTGGCATCCTCTACGCGACAGGCATCATCTAACGCGAGCGTCATATCTCTCGTACGTCTTCTCTTTTAGAACGGCTAACACAATGAGGTGCATCGCCCCTGGCGGCCGTGCCTGACCGGGCAGTTGCGCGTTGGCCAGGCTGTGGGAACTTCACCGTGGATTGTGCCGGACGACTTGTGGGAGCGGATCGAGCCGCTGCTGCCGAAGAAGGAGCGGCGGTTCCGGTACTCCGGTCGCCTGCCGGTCCCGGATCGCCAGGTGTTGTGCGGGATCCTGTACGTCCTGCACACCGACATCCAGTGGGAACACCTCCCGCAGGAGCTCGGTTTCGGCTCGGGCATGACGTGCTGGCGCCGGCTGCGGGAC
>NZ_JBEXOS010000125.1:0-8536 GCF_040611655.1 Streptomyces sp. NPDC006552 | reverse complement strand
GTCGTCGGCGAGGCTGCCCGCGACGAGGAGCAGGGCCGCGAGCCCGAGGGGCGTGCCGTTGAGCAGCCAGGCCTGCGACGACAGCGGGCGGTGCCCCACCAGCACACCCGCACCCGCGATCGGGAATGGTTCAGGAGGCGAGCGACGGAGCGGCGGCCGGCCGGCCGACGAGACCGGTGCGATAGGCATAGGCGACCAATTGCGCGCGGTCCTTGAGACTCAGCTTGTGGCGGATCCGGTAGATGTGCGTGCGTACGGTCGTCAGCCCGATGAACAGCAGCCGCGCGATGTCCTCCGGCGAACTCCCCTGCCCGATCAGGACGAGGATCTCCCGCTCCCGCTGCGTCAGCACCTCGCTCTCGGCGTCCTCGGGGACGGGAGCGGGCAGATCCTTGCGCAGGAACCACAGACGCAACTGGTCGACGATCTCCGGACTGAACGCCGTCTGGCCGTCCTGCACATGGTGGATGGCGTCGATGACCTCGCAGCGGGTCGCGTCCCGCCGGATCAGGCCCCGCACGTCGGAGGCGATCAGCTGGGCCATGTCCTCGCTGCGGCACTGGTCGTACAGGACGACGAACGACGGCGGCGTGCCGGCCTCGCCTGCGGCCGAGGCGCGGACGTGCTGCACCAGGTCGACCACCTCCCGCGGGGCGTTCAGCCCGACCAGGACGAGGTCGGGGCGGCTGCGCTCCACCGCCGCAAGCGTCGCCGCGCCGCCGTCCGTGGCATCGGTGACGGTGAGGTCCGGGGTGGCGGACAGCATGGTGTGCAGTCCGTCGCGCATCAGGGGGAGCTGATCGCAGATCAGGACACGGATCGAGGCGTCCCGCCGCACGAGGCGCGGACCGTCGCCGCGGGGGCGGGAGACGGGGCCGGAGCGGTGGAGACGGGGGGCCGCGGGCGCCTCCTCCAGGAACGCCCTCATGACTGGTTCCGTGAGGCCTCGACCGTGCTCAGCTGCGCCCGGACCCGCTGCGGTGGTGGCGCGGCGGCCCGGCGCCGCATGCCCACCAGGCACCAGGCGACGCTGCCGCTGACCGCGACCACGGCGGAGACCGTCAGCAGAATGGGCTGGATGCCCACGACGGCCGCGAGCAGACCCGAGACGGCCGGCGCCACCAGCGAACCGGTGGCCTGCATCGCCCGCCACAGCGCCATCGCGCGGCCGTGGTGCTCGGCGGAGACACCGCGCAGCAGCGCGATCCGGCACGCCGGACCGAACAGGCCGACGGCGACGCCCCACACGAACACGCCGCCGAAGGCCACGGGGACGCGGTCGGTCATGATGTAGACCGCCTCGCCCACGGAGATCATGAGCACCGAGGCCGGCAGGAAGTAGGCGTGGTCGAGCAGGTGCTTCCACCGCAGCATGAAGACCGTCGCGCCGAGCAGCCCGATCCCGAAGATGACCTCGATGGTGGCGAAGGTGCTCGCCGGGCGGTCCAGGATCTCCCGTACGTACAAGGGCTCCAGGGGCCGGAACGCGCCGTTGGCCAGCGACGTGACGAGGGTGAGGAGCAGCGCGGCGCCGACGGAGAAGGACGCCAGCAGGGTACGTGCCCGCACCCGGCTCGCCGTCCCGTCCGCCGCGGGGCGCCGGGTCCCGCCCAGCGACAGGAAGACACAGCCGCCCAGCAGGGACAGCGCGGCGATCACGACGAACGCGCTCACCGTGCCCCACAGCGCGATGCAGACCGCGGCCGTCGTGGGCCCGGCGATGAACGGCAGGCTCGTCGCGAACCCCATCCAGATGCTGGAGGTCACGTGCTCGGTCCGGCCGGGAAGCCAGCTCGGCATGGCGTCGGCGGCCGGCTGGGCGAACGCGCGGGCGACGCCGGACGCCAGCGTGACCGCCCACAGTAACGGCGCCGTGTCCGTGGTGATCATGGCCAGGGTGGTCAGCACGCCCGCGCCGCTCGCCACGATGCCCACCGTGCGCGGCCCGGCGGAGTCGATGACCCGCCCCACCGGGTGGCTCAGCAGCACCGAGGGTGCGCCCCAGGCCACGGCGATCGCCGCCATGTAGGCCGCGTCCTCGTGCAGGGTGAAGGTCGCCTTCGACTCGATGACGATGAGCAGCGCCCAGTAGGCGATGCCGATGAGGCTCTGTCCGGCGACGAGCTTGTGCAGCGGCGTCAGCCGGCGGGGTGCGGCGCTCACCGGACGTCCCGCCCCTCGCGCGCAGGCCGGTAGAGACCCGAGCGCTCCAGCTGCCGGATGCGGGCGTAGTCGCGTGCGACCGCCGCGGGGTCGGCGTCGAGCAGCGCGAGGTGGTCGGGCGAGGAGAACAGGTCGACGGTCTCGCGCACCGGGGTGCCGGCGCGCAGCCCGCGCACCGAACCCGTCAGGGTCGGCAGCGACATCAGCTCGTCGAGCGCCGCTCCGGCCGCGAGCTCCCCGTCGAACGGGGCGATGAGCGACACGACGCGCAGCCGCTGTTCGAACCGGTAGACCTGGCCGGGCAGCACGTCGAAGGAGTCGGGGTCGACGCAGGCCTGCACGGTGAGGTCGACCTGGCTGGTGCCGGTGGCCGTGCGGTGCAGCTGCGGGTCGTCGGCCCCCTGGATCCGTGCCCCGCTCTCGATCAGGACGGGGCCGCGGGCGGTCAGCATCACCTCGCTGTGGGCCGGCCCGTTCCGTACGCCCAGCGCGTCCAGGACGCCGGTGAGGTACTCCCGCAACCGGTGCTGCTCGGGGCCGTCGCCGGGAACGAGCTCCTCCCAGTCGTAGACCAGCGCGCCCCCGTCGAGCCGGGTGCGCACGTCCTTCCATATCTCGTTGATGTAGTGCCGGCCGTCGCGGCTGACGCTGTTGATGAAGTACTGCTGGCCGACGAGGAGTTCCTGCGCCAGGACGACCTCGTTGTGGCCGCCCAGCTGGTTGACGGCGCGGTGGATGTGCGCGAAGGCGTCGCGGACCTGCCGGGCGTCGGCGCAGAAGGCCACGCTGTCCGAACCGCAGCTGTCGACGGGTTTGACGACGAGCGGCCAGTGACCGCCCCGCTCGGCCCAGGCGATCAGCTCGTCGGCGTCCTGCGAGACGAGACTCGCGGCATGGTCGAGACCGGCCTCGCGCACCGCCTCCACCATGGCGAACTTGTCGCGGCGGGCGGGGGAGGAGGCGGCCGCGTTGCCGGCCAGGTCGAGTCGCTCGGCGAGTTCGTCGGTCAGGGCGACACCCGGCTCGGCGCCGGCCACGACGGACTGCGGCGCGTGCCGGGCGACCCGCCGGGCGGTCTCGGCCACGTCACCCCGGTGGACGATGGTCTCCAGGAAGTCACCGGGGCGGAAGTTCTTCACGTACACCGGGGGCAGCGGGTCGCGGCTGTGGACCGCGACCGCCCGCCAGCCCCGCTCCCGGAAGGCCGGCGCCAGATGGGCGCCGGTCGACACCGGGTCGACGATCACGACGGTCCGCTGGGTGTCGCCGGGAGCCGGCGAGGGACCGGGCACGTCGTCGTGGGCCCTGCGCCCGGCGGGCCGGACGGGGGCGCGCCCTGCGGAGGGCGAGGCGGCGGGAGGGGCGGTCTGGGTTTCGATGAGGTCGGCCATGCGGCCACGCTAGGTGGGCACTTCGGCCGTCTCGACTACTCGTGTGAGTAGCCGCGTGCCAGGTGTGCGACGTCCTCCAGGTGGTTCCAGACCTTCTCGAAGCCATCGGCGTAGGCCTCCAGCGAGGGCCCGGCCTCCGGGTTGAGGTGGCGCTTCTGCAAGGTCAGCGAGTCGTCGATGACCTGCCGCGTCACGGGGACCTCGACATGGCGCGGCGGCTGCTCGATGCCATCGGCGCTGGCCCAGGGGTAGCCGTTGCCGAACCCCGTGCGGTCCGTGAACACCTTCTGGTCGCTCAGCGGCATCAGCTGGTAGCGCGACAGCGGCACGCCCTCGGCGCGCAGCAGGCGGTGCAGGGCGGCCCGGAAGGAGGCGGCGTCGACGTCCTCGAAGCCCGCGGCGGCCGGGTCGAAGCGGAACCGCAGGATGTGCCAGGCGTGCGTGCTGCCGGCCGCCACGGTCGGCACGACGAGCCCGGGCAGCGGGCGGAGCCGGTCCAGGAAACGGGTCACCTGGGCGTCGCGCGCCGCCTCGTAACCGTCGAAGCGGTCCAGCTGGGAGAGGGTGAACGCGGCCTGCACGGAGCTGAGTTTGCTGTTCCAGCCAAGCCGGTAGGAGATGTAGTCCCGGTCCTTGCCCGGCTCGATCACCTCGCCGAACTGCCGGATCAGCCGCGCCTTGCGGGCGAGTTCGGCGTCCCCGGTGACCAGCAGCCCGCCCTCGCCGCACGTCGGCAGGTTCTTGGTGACCTGGAGGCTGAAGGCCCCGGCATCGCCCAGGGAGCCCACCGGGCGCCCCTGGTAGAGGGCGCCGTGCGCCTGCGCGGCGTCCTCGACGACCGCGAGACGGTGGCGGCGGGCGAGCGCCGTCAGCTCGTCCATCGCGGCGGGGTGCCCGTGCAGATGGACCGGGAGGATCGCGGCGGTGCGCGGGCCGATGAGGGAGGCGACCGACGCCGGGTCGAGGGTGAAGGTGACCGGATCGATGTCGGCGAAGACGGGGACGGCCATCTGGTGCAGGGGCGCGAGCCCACTGGCGATGAAACTCAGCGCGGGCACGATGACCTCGTCACCGGGCCCGATGTCGAGGGCGGCCAGCGCCGTGGTCAGCGCGGTGGTGCCGTTGGAGGTGCCCACGCACCAGTCGACGCCGCACCGCTCGGCCCAGGCCTCCTCCAGGCGGCTCACCGGGCTCTCGCCGTTGACGTTGGAGACCAGCGGCGCGCCGTCCAGCGTCGCCATCACGGCGGCGCGGTCGGCGTCGGTGATGACGGGCCAGGTCGTCGAACGCAGCCTGCGCGGGACGACCGGGGCACCGCCGAACACCGCCAGGGTGTCGGGGGAGCGGACGGCGCGCGTGGTGGTCGGGGCGCTCTGAACGGTCACAGCATCTCCTTGGCCTCGTCGAGGGCCTGGACCGCCGTGACGTACGCGCGGTCCAGTGTGCCGGTGTGGGTGGCGAGGTCGGCGGCGACCTCACCGTGGTCGTGCGGGGGGTGGGCGGTGGCGTGCGCGGCGGTGACCCGCACGCCCGTCCAGGCGTGTGCGACGGCTTCCACGCGGCGGCCCGCCTCGGCCAGCGCCGGCAGCCCCTCGGCCCGGCCCCAGGTGCGCAGGAACTCGCCGTGCAGCGCGGCCTGCGCCTGCATGCCCCAGCCGAAGGGGTACACGTGCTGCAGCGCGCCGGCCCGCCCGGAGCGGGCCCGCTCGACCACGTCGTCCAGGAAGAAGCGCAGACCCCGCAGGCCGACGTGGTCGCCGTCGCCGTCGGGGGAGGCGGCGTGGAACAGCGCCGAGCCGTGCGCGAGCGCCCGCCGCAGCAGCTCCCGGTCCACCACGGGGAACGGCTCCTCGACGTCGACGGTCAGGTAGCGGCGCTCGATCCCGGTGTCGCTGAAGAACGCGTCCTGCTCGTCGCTCGGGTTGCCCGACGTCCAGGCGTCCAGGAACGCGGCCAGCGGTATCTCCCCGCTGAACTCGGGCGGCATCGCGTCGGCGACGGACACGGTGCCGGCCCGCAGGTCGATACCGGTCACCACCAGCAGATGGGCGGCGTGCACGTCGTGGTAGGCGGGGCGGAAGGGCAGGTGGAAGTTGTCGACGGCGGCGACCACCGTACGGTCCCGGGCCAGCTCCGCGACGAGTTCCTCCAGCCCCTGCCCGCCCGCCCGGTGCCAGCGCGAGCGCACCGGATGGTGCGGCATGAGGGCGTCGGCCAGCTCCACTCCCGGGGCGCACGGGAAGGAGAACTCCTCGCTGGTGACCTTCTCCGGCTGGAAGCGGAACTCCCAGTGCAGCCCCAGCACGGGCAGCGGATCGTGTCCGGCGCGCAGCAGCGCCGTGGCGAACGTCGCCTGCAGGCAGCTGACGGCGTCGCGGTACCAGAGCTGGATGTCGCCGCTGACCGCGACGCGCTCGCTCACGGTGGTCATGACGTGCTCCTCCTGGTGAGGGCCTCGGGGGTGCTCTGCAGGGTCAGCGCGAAGACGTGCACGGCGACGTGGCGCGGCAGCCGCAGACCGCGTACGGGCGTCTGCCGGGTGACCGGCACCCGGACGCCGAAGACCCCGGCGGCGACCCGCTCCTGCACGTGGTGCGGATAGTGCATGGTGGGCGTGCGGAAGGCGACGCTCTCCCCGAACCAGGCCGGTGCGTGCCACAGGTCCGACACGCGCAGCGGCTCGAAGTCGACCTGGCCGTCGGCGAAGTGCACGGCGACCTCCGTCTCGGTGCGCCGCTCGCTCGTCGCCAGGAAGCGGATCCAGTCGTAGGAGCCTTCGGGCACGGGAAGGTACTGGCCGGCGCACCGGACGTTGTCGTACCCCTCCGGCGCGTCCTCGGCGCCGCCGAGCGCGTAGGGGATTCCGTCGATCTCCACCCGCGTTCCCGCGGCGGCGAAATGCTGGGACGGAATGGTGTTGCGCCACACGTTGAGCCGGCCGTTCTTCTTGCCGGATTCCGTGGTGACCGATTTGTTGTTGAGGTGGCCGGTCAGATCCACCGTATGAAACGGCTGCCAGGAAGAACCCGGTGCCGGGCCGTCAGGGGCCGCTGGGTGTTCCGTCGAAAGCTTCATACGCCCGATGCTAGGAGCCGGACGCGGCCCCGCACATCAGCTCCCGCACGGACATTCGGCGTCCCGACGGCGTTGCCCGCGGGCGGCCGCATCGGCGTCACGACGACAGGCGACCGGCCACGGGTAATCGTCCCGATGAGATCGGGGTCCGCCCATTTTCCGGTGGAAAGGCGCGGGTACGTTTCAGGAGCCGCAGCGCTTTCGCCGCCCGTCCCGGGCGAGACGGCAGCGCATGAAAAGAATCAGCGACTTTGCGAATGGGGAGAGATCTGTGCATTCTGACAAGAACATTCTGGCCCTGTGGAGCGCGCCGCGCTCACGGTCCACCGCGTTCCTGAAGATGATGTCGCAGCGCGGTGACCACACGATCCTGCACGAGCCGTTCTCCCACGTCATGAACTTCGGCGAGACGACCGTCGCGGGCCGCACGGTCCGCGGCGAGCGCGAGCTGATCGAGGCGATCCGCGAACAGGCCGAGAGCGGGCCGGTGTTCTTCAAGGACACCACCGACTTCGCCTACCCGGAGCTGCTCGCCGACACCTCATTCCTGCGCGAGGCGACGCACACCTTCATCATCCGCCACCCCAGCGAGGCCATCTCCTCGCACTACGCCGTCAACCCCGAGCTGACCCGCGACGAGATCGGCTTCGCCCGCCTCGCCGGCATCTACCGCGCGGTCCACGACGCGAACGGCCGGCGGCCCGTCGTCGTCGACTCCGACGACCTGGTCCGCGACCCGCGGACCACGGTGCGCGAGTACTGCGAGCAGGTCGGCATCGCGTACCTGGAATCCGCCCTCAGCTGGAAACCCGCCATGCGCGAGGAGTGGGTGGGCACGAAGGTGTGGCACGAGTCGACCAGCCACTCCCAGGGCTTCACCTCCACCGCCCCCGACTACGCCCACAGCCCGGACAACGACCCCCGGCTGGCCGCGTTCCTCGCCTACCACCTGCCGTTCTACGAGGAGTTGCGCGCCCACCGCCTGGACGTGCCGGCGCCGACCGGCTGACCGGCCGCGGCCGGCGCCCGGCCCACGAACCCGAACCCCGCGTACCCCCGCGTGACGAGGAGGCCATCACTCCATGCCCACGACCCGCATGCCCCCCGGCTCCGCACCACCGACGGCCGCCACCGGCCCGGGCGCGACGGTGTGGCTGACCGGCCTGCCCAGCGCCGGCAAGTCGACGATCGCACGCACCCTCGCCCAGCGGCTGCGCGCCGAGAACCAGCCCGTGGAAGTCCTCGACGGCGACGAGATCCGTACCTTCCTCTCGGCGGGCCTCGGCTTCACCCGGCCCGACCGTGACACGAACGTGCAGCGCATCGGCTTCGTCGCCGAACTCCTCGCCCGGCACGGCGTGGTGACCCTCGCCCCGGTCATCGCCCCCTACGCGGACAGCCGCGCGGCGGTGCGCGAGCGGCACGGCGCGAGCGGCACCCCCTACCTGGAGGTCCATGTCGCCACACCGGTGGAGGTGTGCGCGGGACGCGACGTGAAGGGCCTGTACGCGCGCCAGAGCGCCGGTGAACTCACCGGCCTGACCGGCGTCGACGCCCCGTACGAGGCGCCCCTCGACCCCGACCTGCGGATCGACCCGAACAGCCAGAGCGTCCACGAGTCCGCGTCCGCGGTGCACGAACTGCTGCGGGAGCGCGGTGTGATCCCGCGAGCCCTCACGGAAGGAGACGCGGCATGACAACGGTCGTCGCGTTCGACACCGGCAACACAGGCAACACCGGCGGGGCGGCGAAGGGCCCGGCTCCGGTACGCGACAGCGGCCGCGCGCCCGTCGGCACCGCCTTCGCGCTGACCCACCTGGACGCGCTGGAGTCCGAGGCGGTGCACATCTTCCGCGAGGTGGCGGGCGAGTTCGAGCGGCCGGTGATCCTCTTCTCCGGCGGCAAGG
>NZ_JBEXOS010000124.1:0-8685 GCF_040611655.1 Streptomyces sp. NPDC006552 | reverse complement strand
TGCCCGATGTTCGACTTCGACGACCCCAGCCACACCGGCCGCTCCGCCACACGCCCCGGACCGAACACCTCCGCCAGCGCACCCGCCTCGATCGGGTCCCCCAACGGCGTCCCGGTTCCGTGCGCCTCGATCGCGTCGATGTCCGCGGGACCGAGCCGCGCCGCGGCCAGCGCGTCCTGGATCACCCGCTGCTGCGAAGGACCGTTCGGCGCCGTAAGACCCTGACTGCGGCCGTCCTGGTTGACCGCCGAGCCACGGATCACCGCCAACACCCGGTCACCATCGCGCTCCGCCACCGACAACCGCTTCAACACCAGTACGCCCGCGCCCTCGGCCCAGCCCGCACCATCAGCACCCGCCGAGAACGACTTGCACCGACCGTCCGCCGCCATCCCCTTCAACCGCGAGAACTCCACGAACAACGCAGGGGTACTCATGACCGTCACGCCGCCCGTGAGGGCCAGTTCGCACTCGCCCTGGCGCAGCGCCTGAACCGCGAGATGGAGCGCGACCAGCGACGACGAGCACGCCGTGTCGACCGTGACCGCGGGACCCTGGAGGCCGAGCGTGTAGGACACGCGGCCCGACACCACGCTGCCGGCGTTACCGGTGCTGACGTAGCCGTCGAGGGCGTCGAGGTCGTGGCCCTGCTGGTTGCCGTAGTCGGAACTCATCGTGCCCAGATAGACACCGGTACGGCTGCCGCCGAGCGATTCGGGCAGGACACCCGCACGCTCCAGCGCCTCCCACGACGTCTCCAGGATGAGCCGCTGCTGCGGATCCATCGACACCGCCTCACGCGGCGAAATCCCGAAGAACGCAGGATCGAAACCCTCCACCCCCTTGATGAACCCGCCCTCGCGCGCGTAACTCTTGCCCACCGAGTCCGGGTCGGGGTCATACACACCGAGCCCGTCCCACCGCGACGGCAGCCCGCCCACCGCATCCCCACCCGAGACCAGCAACTCCCAGAACGCCTCCGGCGTAGCAATGCCACCCGGCAGACGGCACGCCATCGACACGACCGCGATCGGCTCGGTGCGGGCCGCGCGCTCGGCGGTGAGTTCTTTCTCCGTCTCGACGAGCGCGTTGGCCGTACGCCGCAGGTACGCCTCGAGTTTTTCGAGCTTGCCGGTCTCCGACGTGGCTGCGGACCCGGCTTCGGACGCGACTTCGGACGCGCTCATTCGCTCACTCCAAGCTTGCGATCCAGGAACTGAAGAAGGTCATCCGTGCTGCCGGTGTCGAGTTCGGCCGCCGGCTCGGGCTGTTCGGCGCTGACGGGTGCGTGCTGGGCCAGGCCGTCCCGCAGGGCCAGCAGTCCGGCGGCGAGCCCCTGTTCCTCCAGTTCGGAGGGGGTCGCGGCGCGCAGCAGTTCGACGAGGCCGTCGATCTGGTTCCGGGTGAGCCGCTGTACGCCGTTCGATCCGGCCGGGCCGGCGCCGGAGCCGACGGCGAGCTTGTCGAGCAGGAGGCCGGCGATGGCGGCCGGGGTCGGATGGTCGAAGGCCAGGGTGGAGGGGAGCGGGACTCCGGACTCGGCGGACAGGCGGCGGCGCAGTTCGACCGCCATCAGGGAGTCCATGCCGAGTTCCTTGAGCACCTGCTGGGCGCCGGCGGCGTCCGTCCCGGAGAGGCCGAGGACGGTGGCCGCCTCGCGCTGTACCAGCTCCGTCACGTGTGGCAGCCGTTCGGCCTCCGGGAGCGCGAGCAACTGCTCGCGCAGCCCGGACGGGGTTCCGCCCGGTCCGGCGGCCTGCCGGCGCGGGGCCCGCAGCAGACTTCGCAGGAGTGCGGGGACGTCTCCGCCGTTGTCCGCCTGGCGTTGCAGTGCGGTGAGTTCGAACTTCACCGGTACGGCGTGGGCGTACGGCAGTCCCAGGGCGGCGTCGAGGGCGGCCAGTGCCTGCCGCTCGCTCAGCGCGCCCACACCGCCACGGCGCATCCGCGCCAGCTCCGCCTGCCCCAGAGCGGCGGTCAGGCCGGTACCGGCCTGCTGCCACAGTCCCCACGACAGACTCAGCGCCGCAAGGCCGTCCGCCCGCCTGCGGACAGCGAGAGCGTCCACGTAGGCGTTGGCCGCAGCGTAGTTCGCCTGCCCCGCACCACCCAGCACGCCCGCCGCCGACGAGAACAGCACGAACGCCGCCAGGTCGAGACCGAGTTCACGGGACAACTCGTCCAGGTGGGTCGCCGCGGCGGCCTTCGGGCCCCAGACACCGGCCAGCCGCTCGGGCGACTGCGCGGAGAGCAGACCGTCGTCGAGCACCGCGGCCAGGTGGAAGATCCCGGTCCAGGGGTGGGCGGCGTCCGCGATGGCCAGGACGGTGGAGACGTCCTCGCGCCTGCTGACGTCACAGGCGACGACCTGGACACTCTCCGCGCCGTCCGCGGTCAGTCCGGCGACCAGGTCCGCGGCGCCGGGGGCGTCGAGGCCGCGCCTCGACGTCAGCACCAGGTGCCGTACCCCGTGTTCGCGCACCAGGTGTCCGGCCAGGGCACGGCCCAGCTCACCCGTGCCACCGGTGACGAGGACGGAGCCGTGCGGGTCGAGGGCGGCGGCCGACGGCTCCGCGCCGGCCGCCTCCGTGTGCGCCGTCCGTACCAGCCGGGGGAGACGGATCTCGCCGTCGCGGATCACGATCTCCGGCTCGCCCGGCAGAGCCAGGGCCTGGGACAGCAGCGCCGGGTCGGCGCTGTCGTCGTCCAGGTCGACCAGGCGGATCACGCGTTCGGTGTACTCGCCGCGCGCCGCGCGGACCAGGCCCCACAGGGGGGCTCGCAGCGGGTCACGGACCTCGTTGTCCGCGCCCGCCGCCGAACGCGTGATCCACACCAACTCCACGTCGTTCAGCCGGGGTTCGCCCAGCAGACGTTGCAGAGTACGCAGCGCGGAAGCGGTCAGCCTCTGCGCGGCATCGGCGATGTCGCCAGGACCGCCGGCCGGCGCCGTCGGCGCGGTCGCGTCGACGGCCAGTCGAACGGGCGTCTGCCCCCCGTCATCGAGACGGGCAAGCAGTACATCCACATCAGCCACATGGTCGGCCTCCAGACTCTCGGACACCCCGGTGTTCTCACCGAGGACCCATGTACCGTCCGCCGGCGTCCCGTGTCCGGGCAGGGCGCGCGGCGGCCGGAAGTCGAAGCGGTAGAGGTGTTCGGCGGACTCACCGGCCCGGATCTGTTCCGCGGTCGCCACCCGGATCGCGAGTCCGTCCGCCCGCACCACGGGCCGTCCGGCCGGATCGGCCACCTCGACACGCGCCTGGGTACCGGAGCCGTCCAGATCGATCCGTACGCGCAGTTCGGTGCCGCCGCCGGCGTACAGCTCCACGCCGGTCCACTCGAAGGGCAGGAACACCGGCCGTTCGGCGCCCTCCTCCTGCCGCACCGCGACGAGCGCGTGCAGGGCGGCGTCCAGCAGGGCAGGGTGCACACCGAACCCGTCGGGCTTCAGCCCTTCCGCCAGGCGTACGACGCCGTAGGCGGTGTCGCCCTTGCGCCACAGCTCGGTCAGCCCCTGGAACGCGGGCCCGTAGACCAGACCCCGAGCGGCGAAGTCCTCGTAGAAACCCTCCAGTTCGACCCGCTCGGCACCCGGCACCGGCCACTGCGCCAGCTCCGACGAGAAGTCCGAAGAGACCGATGCCTCAGCCAGCTCACCGACCGCGTGCCGACGCCATTCCGCCTGGTCGTGGCCCTCCGGATGGCTGTACAGGGTGATCGGGCGACGTCCTTCGGCATCCGGCGCTCCGACGACCACCTGGAGGCGTACGGCACCGTCCTCGGACAGCACCAGCGGTTCGAGGAGTGTGAGTTCTGCGACGCGTTCCGCTCCTACGTGGTGCGCGGCGGTCAGGGCGAGTTCCAGCAGGCCCGTGCCGGGCACGAGCACCGTGCCGAACGCGGTGTGGTCCTTCAGCCACGGCTGCTCGGAGAGCGACAGCCGGCCGGTGAACAGATACCCGTCGTCGTCGGCGGTCGCCGTCACCGCGCCCATCCAGGGGTGCCCGGATGCGTCCAGGCCGACGGAACGCACGTCGCCGGACGGCGTCGGGGTGTCCATCCAGTAGGGCTCGCGCTGGAAGGCGTACGTGGGCAGGGAGACGACCGTGCCCGTACCCGTGCCGGTCGGGAGGACCTTGTTCCAGTCCAGCTCGTGTCCCTGGACGTGCAACAGGCTGAGGTTGCGCAGGAGTTGAGTCCAGTCGCCACGCTCACGCGCGAGGGATCCGACAACGATCCCGCCATGCTCGGCACTCGCGTCGGTCAACGGCATCGCCAGCACCGGATGCGCCGACATCTCCACGAACACCGAATGCCCGTCCGCCAGCAACCGGCTCAACGCCCGATCGAAACGCACCGGCTCCCGCAGATTCCGGCACCAATACCCGCCATCCAACTCCCCGCCCGCAGCCACCTCACCCGTGAGCGTCGAGTAGAAAGCGACGTTGGTGTCACTCGGCTCCAGACCAGCGAACTCCTCCGCCAGACCGGGCAGCAACGGGTCCATCTGCGCGTTGTGCGACGCGTAATCCACCGCGATCTTCCGCGCATACACCCCCCGCGCCTGAAGTACCTTCACCAGCTCCTCGATGGCCTCGGCCTCACCCGAAACGATCGTGGACCCGGACGTATTCACCGCCGCGACCGACAACGCCTCGCCGTAGGGGGTGAGCAGTTCCTCCACCTCCGATACGGGCCGCTCCACCAGCGCCATCCCGCCCAGACCCGCACACGCCAGCACCGCCCGCGAACGACCCGCCACGACACGCGCACCCTGTTCGAGGGAGAGCGCGCCGCAGACCACCGCGGCCACTACCTCGCCCTGTGAGTGGCCGACCACCGCAGCCGGCTCCACCCCCAGTGACCGCCACACCGCAGCCAGCCCCACACCCATCGCGAACAAGGCCGGCTGCACCACATCCACCCGGTCGAACGGCGGGTGTTCTCCGTCCAATCCGGCCAGGACCTCGCGCACCGACCAGCCCGTCAGCGGCCGCAACGCCGCATCACACGCCTCAATCGCCTCCCGGAAGACCTCACTGGAAGCGAGAAGGTCACGGCCCATACCGACCCACTGCGAACCCTGACCGGGGAAGACAAACACCACCTTCCCCCGACGCTCAGCCACCCCCGAGACAACCGACTCATGGGCTTCACCCGCAGCCAACGCCTCCAATGCCTGAGCTGCGCCCTCAGCATCAGAAGCCACCACACTCGCCCGGTGCTCGAAATGCGTCCGACGCACCGCCGCCGTCACCGCCACAGCAGGAAGAGACACATCCGAACGCTCCGACAACCACGACGCCCAACGCCCCGCCTGCTCCCGCACCGCAGCCACACTCTGCCCCGACACCACCACCGGCACCGGACCAACACCCTCCGCCTCCCCAGACCCCACCTCCGCAACAACCGGCGGCTCCTCCACAATCACGTGCGCGTTCGTGCCACTCAACCCGAACGACGACACCCCCGCCCGACGCGGACGCGACACATCCCGCTCCCACGCCTGCGCCTCCTGCACCAGCGCAAGACCGCTCTCATCCCACCCGACCAGCGGACTCGGCTCATCCGCATGCAACGTCTTGGGCAACACCCCGTGCTCCAGCGCGAGCACCATCTTGATCACACCCACCACACCCGCAGCCGCCTGTGCGTGCCCGATGTTCGACTTCGACGATCCCAGCCACACCGGCCGCTCCGCCGCCCGCCCCGGACCGAACACCTCCGCCAGCGCACCCGCCTCGATCGGATCCCCCAACGAGGTCCCGGTGCCATGCGCCTCGATCGCGTCGATGTCCGCCGGTGACAGGGCGGAGGCAGCGAGCGCGGCCTGTACGACGCGTTGCTGTGAGGGGCCGTTGGGCGCTGTGAGGCCCTGGCTGCGGCCGTCCTGGTTGACCGCCGAGCCACGGATCACCGCCAGCACCCGGTCACCGTCCCGCTCCGCCACCGACAACCGCTTCAACACCAGCACACCCGCGCCCTCGGCCCAGCCCGCACCATCAGCACCCGCCGAGAACGACTTGCACCGACCGTCCGCCGCCATCCCCTTCAACCGCGAGAACTCCACGAACAACGCAGGGGTGTTCATGACCGTCACGCCGCCCGCGAGGGCGATGTCGCATTCGCCCTGGCGCAGCGCGTTCGCGGCCAGGTGCAGAGCGACCAGCGATGACGAGCACGCCGTGTCGACCGTGACGGCGGGGCCCTGGAGGCCGAGGGTGTAGGACACGCGGCCGGAGACGACGCTGCCCGCGTACCCGGTGCTTGTGTACCCGTCGAGAGCGTCGAGGTCATGGCCCTGGTGGCCGTAGTCGGAGGTCATGGCGCCGAGGTAGACGCCTGTGTTGCTGCCGCCGAGCGATTCGGGCCGCACACCCGCACGCTCCAGCGCCTCCCACGACGTCTCCAGGACCAGCCGCTGCTGCGGATCCATCGACACCGCCTCACGCGGCGAAATCCCGAAGAACGCAGGATCGAAACCCTCCACGTCCTCGATGAACCCGCCCTCACGCGCGTAACTCTTGCCCACCGCCTCCGGATCGGGGTCATACACACCGAGCCCGTCCCACCGCGACGGCAACCCGCCCACCGCATCCCCACCCGAGACCAGCAACTCCCAGAACGCCTCCGGCGTAGCAATGCCACCCGGCAGACGGCACGCCATCGACACGACCGCGATCGGCTCGTCCGCCGGCGTCGGGGGGCGGACGGCCGTCCGGGAGCTGGTGCGGGCGGCGGTGGTCTGTGCCAGGTCCAGCCTTTCCAGCAGGAGGCCGGCGATGGCGGCCGGGGTCGGGTAGTCGAAGGCCAGGGTGGAGGGCAGGCTCAGGCCGGTCTCGGCGGAGAGCCGGCGGCGCAGTTCGACCGCCATCAGGGAGTCGATGCCGAGTTCCTTGAGCACCTGCCCCGCGCCGATGGCCTCGCTGTTGCCGACGCCGAGTACGACGGCTGCCTCCCGCCGCACCATGCCGGTCAGTTCGGTGACGCGTTCGGCCGCCGGGAGGGAGAGCAGCCGCTCGCGCAGCCCCGAGGGTGCCGCGGCCGTCTCGCCCGCGCGTCGACGCGCGGGCCGGACCAGACCTCGCAGCAGGCTCGGTACGTCGTCCGTCCGGCGTTGCAGTGCGGTGAGGTCGAGCTTCACGGGAACGACATGGGGGTACGGCAGATCCAGCGCGGCGTCCAGGGCGGCCAGTGCCTGCCGTTCGGTCAGCGCGCCGATCCCGGAGCGGCGCAGCCGTGCGATCTCCGCAGGACCGAGCGTGGCGGTCAGGCCGGTCCCGGCCTGCTGCCACAGCCCCCACGACAGGCTCAGCGCCGGCAGGCCGTCCGCCTGCCTGCGGACGGCGAGGGCATCGACGTGGGCGTTGGCGGCCGCGTAGTTGGCCTGTCCGGGGGAGCCCAGGGTGCCGGCCGCGGAGGAGAACAGCACGAACGCCGCGAGGTCGAGGCCGAGTTCACGGGACAGTTCGTCCAGGTGGGTCGCGGCGGCGGCCTTCGGGCCCCAGACCTCGGCGAGGCGGCCGGGGGTCTGGGCCGTGACGACGCCGTCGTCGAGCACGGCGGCGAGGTGGAAGATCCCGGTCCAGGGCTGGGCGTCGTCCGTCAGGAGCGTCCGCAGCTGCTCGCGGTCGGTCACGTCGCACGCGGCCAGCCGGACGCTCTCGGCTCCGGCGGAGGTCAGTTCGGCGACGAGTTCCGCGGCGCCGGGGGCGTCGGGGCCGCGCCGGGAGGTCAGTACCAGGTGCCGTACCCCGTGTTCGCGCACCAGGTGTCCGGCCAGGGCGCGGCCCAGCTCGCCCGTGCCACCGGTGACGAGGACCCGGCCGTCCGCGGTGAACCCGGTCCGCCGGTCCCCGTCGCCGGTCGGCGTGGCACGGCCCAGCCGGGCGACACGTATCTCTCCGTCGCGTACGACGATCTCGGGTTCGCCGGACACGGCCAGCGCGGGTCCGAGATCGCGCGCCGGATCCTCGACACCGACCAGCCGGACCGACCGCTCCGGGTACTCCGCCCGCACGGTCCGGACCAGCCCCCACACCGGCGCCTGGACAGACTCGCTGCCGGTGGCCCACACCAACTCGGTGTTCTCCAGGCGGGGTTCGGCCAGCAGCAGCCGCGCCGTCTCCAGTGCCCGGGTGGCCGCCCGCAGTGGGTCGGCGCCGGCCGTGGCATCGACCACGATCCGCTCCGGTACGGCTTCTTCCAGTCGTACGTCCAGCTCCTCGGCGCCGTCGTTCGGGCCGAGTACCCATGTCTCGAGTTCGGGGCCGTTCTCCAGCAGGCGCGGTGCCTGGAACTCCACCCGGTACAGATGCTCGACCGGCTCACCGGCCCGCAGTTGTTCCGCGGTGGCCGCACGCAAGCGCAGCGCCTCGGCGAGGACCACGGGCCGCCCGGCCGGGTCCGTCACGCTCACCCGTACGGTGTCGGCCGCGTCGTCCAGTTCGATGGCCACCCGCACTTCGCGGGCGCCGGACGCGTACAGTTCCGCGCCGGTCCACTCGAACGGCAGGAGGGCGCTCCCGGCGAGCGCCGGGTCCCCGCTCCGGACACTGACGAGTGCGTGCAGGGCGGCGTCCAGCAGGGCGGGGTGCACACCGAACCCGTCGGGCTTCAGCCCTTCCGGCAGGCGTACGACGCCGTAGGCGGTGTCGCCCTTGCGCCACAGCTCGGTCA
>NZ_JBEXOS010000123.1:0-8699 GCF_040611655.1 Streptomyces sp. NPDC006552 | reverse complement strand
GCTTGCGAGCGCCTCCCCGGCTGTGGGGCGCGCGGTCGGGGCGGGGGGGGGGCAATCGCGCGCCGAGGGCGAACGACCCTATGCCGCTGTGCTCGCACTGGCAGGACGGACAGAACTTCCGGCGGCGGAAGTGAGGGAACTCGGGACTCTGCGTGGAGCTTCTGCGCGCCTGCGCAGTCAGCTGGACCGGCACCTCGGGCTCCGTATTTGATCCGTGCACAGCCCGGTCGGCCTCAAATGGAACGATCTTGGTGTGACTGCCCGGCTCGATCAGCCGGCCGTCGTCTCTCTCAAGCCGAGCCGGATCCTGATCCGCGTCCTCGACAACACCGACCCCGACCATGACCGCCCGGCCCGGCTCCTGGAACGCCACTCCGCACACCGCCGTCGCGGACCTCCTGGGCGGGCTTCACTCCGCTGAACTGGCCTGGATCACCGAAAAGGCAGGCGGGCCGGACTGGTTCCTGGCAGCGGCGGCCGCCGTCCCAGTGCCCGAGGACGAGGACGAGGACGAGGACGACGGCGTAGTGCGCCTGGTGGACGACGACGAACTCGGCAAGCACCCCGACCCCGCGGCCGTCCTGCACTCCTGGCTCGACTCCCCCGCCACCAGGGAGGCCCTCTCCCGATCCGCGGTTTACCGCGCCGTCGTGAAGTCCCGCTACCGCACCCTGGAACACCTGCGCCAGATCCCCGCCTACGAAGTCCTCGCCAACCACGAACCCGACGTGGCCCTGAAGATCCTGCTGGACCGCTGCGGCCGCAGCACCCACCGGGGGGAGGCGCTCGCCGCCGCCATGACCTCCGACTACAACGACGAAAAGATCACCTTCGGGGACCTCCTCGACTCCCTGGACCCGACGCCCGCCAGCACGTAGACCTCCTGACCGGCTGGCTCGACTCTGTGCGCCAGGCCAGGCTCCCGGCAATGCCCCGGTCCACCTGGCCTCACGTCTTCCAGGAGCCCACGGCTCCTGGCGCTCCTTGAAGACTCGTGCGCTCAGCCCTTGAGGTAGCTCGGCAGGCGGGGCTGGAATAAGCAGCCGCCCTTCTTCGCGGCGGTGATGGCCGCGGCGGCCCGGACTCTCGCCGGCGCTCACGGGGACGTGCGGGTAGACGCAGTCGACCAGGTCGTACGACAGGTCGTCGGGGCAGCCAAAGCCGGGCACGGCGCAGCTCGGACGGCTGTATCCGCCGGCTTCGGTCCACACGCCGGGCCAGTCGGGGTGCTGCTCGGTGACGTGCACGTCGCAGTTCCGGCACTGGACCTTCTGCTCCTTGCCGGTGAGCTTCCCGGCCGGGCGGGCCTGGGCGGCGTCCAGGATGTGGCCGACGCGCTGCACCCTGAACTCCCCAATACCTCCCCGTCATCCTCGCAGACGGGCCCCTGTAAGACCTGTTAGCCCCAACAGGTCCAATGGGAACCCCTCATCATGCCGGGTGCTCAGGATCCCGTACGGACACCCTGTAAGCCAGGGCCGAGGCCGCGCAGCTTCAGTGGCCTGCGGGAGGCCAGCACCGCCGCCGCGGTGGCGGTCCGCTCCTGGTCGTCCACGACGAGACCGAGGCGCCGACTGGCGCCGTTGGTCGCGGCCGCCAACGCGGCGAGCGTCTGCGCGAGCTCCGGCCCGGCACCGCCCAGGGCCTCGGTCAGGGTGTCGATCGCGTCGAGGACATTCTCGGCGGCCGCCGTGCTCCATCCGCCCGGGCCTGCGGCGTCCGCAAGGCGGCAGGCGCTCTCCGCCGCCAGCTCGGCGTACTGCTCGCCCCCGGGCGCTGCCCGTTCTGCCAGTTCCCTGAACCGCCCTGTCGCATCTGCTCCGAAGTTCTGCCCGCTACTGAGCAGTGGTCCTAGTCCGGGTCGGGGTCCAGCTTGGGCAGGTTCGCTCCGCAGCCGATGGCGTGGAGGTGGTCGGTGTCGAGCACCCGGTAAGTCCGGTTGAGGCGGCCGCTATCGGCAGCCTCAGCAAGGATCTTGTGATCCCGCAGCTCTCGGAGGGCTTTCTCCACGGTGGACACGCCCATGTTCAGGGCGTTGGCGAAGTCGCGCTGGGTGGGCCCCGTTACGACGTTCGAGTCGAGAGCTCCTATGACGATCTCGGCGCCCAGATCTTGCTGGTAGGCGAGGTGATGCAGGAGACGGGCGACGCGGTGCACGGGGCGAGTCCCGTCGGTGCCGTAGAGGTCCTCGAAGTCCTTGACGTAGGTCATGATCCGCTGGTGGATCATGCGGACGACGGTCAGGTTCCGGAATGCGATGGCGCGCAGCGTCGTACGCGGGACACGGACGGTGCGGGTGGCGGAGAGGAACTGCACGTGTTCCAGCCGGGTGACGGAGGGCACCTCGGTGAACAGATCGAGGTTGCCCAGGACGTAGTTACCGCCCCAGATGCGTCCGTTGACCAGGACGGTGCCGAACAGTACGAACTCGATGTACTGGGAGTTCAGCGGTTCGGGCGCGGCGGATCGCTGGTGGCGGACCAGGAAGCTGCGACGGGCGAGTGCGTCCGCGATCTCCTGGTCGAGGCCCTGCTGCAGATAGAAGTGGCTCAGCACCCGCGCGCCGGGGCCTATGCGCGGCTCCACGGTGGTGCCGCTCGGCACCTCCAGCATGCTGGAGGTCCATGCGGCGCGGACCGGGCGCGCGGGCGCTCCGGTGAAGTCTCCCGGCGGGGGCTCTTCGCTACGGGGTCGGATACCGTTCACCGGGCCCCCTCCTGCGTCAGCACCCCGGTGGCCTCGTGCCGCTCCGAGTACGGCGTCGACACCGACTCCGCCTCGGCGCGCAGGAGCGGCTCGGCGACGACGGCGGGGAGCGCGGCCGGCTGCATCCCAGGCTCGTTCATGATGCGGACCACGGGGACCAGGGACCCGACAAGGGTGCCGATCCCGACGATGACGGCGACGACGCGGGCCGGCCGGGACTTGAGCCGGTCGATGATGTAGGCCACGGTCCCGAAGACGATCACGTAGATCGCCACGATGACGACGAGACGGATGAGTGCCTGCTTCGCCTCGTCCTGGGGCGGGGGCTCCATCAGGATCCGGGTGATGGGCACCAGGGACGTGATGAGAGCGGCGATCGCGGAGATGATCGCGGCGACGCGGACGGGCTTGGTCTCGAAGCGGCGGACGACGAACACGATCGTCCCGAAAACGATGCAGAAGATCGCCAAAAGGGCGACCAACGGGGCCGTGGTGGACACGAGCAATACTCCCGAGTGCCGGACGGAAACGCAGGGCTGCGGTTGCTGCGCGCTCCCCTCCGGGGGCGAATCCGGAGGGAAAACGAGCCCGGCACGCGTGCCGGAACCGCTGGACTGTTCCTCGCTCAACTGCGGCCAGACTCCGGCACCAACGCGGGCACCTTCGACCGGTTAACCGCCGACCATACCCAACCCCCGGGGGCGCCCCAACTAATGCTTCCCCAGAGGGATTTGGAAGACGCGAACCCTGACAGAAGCTTCCAATCCCCGCCTTTGGGGTGCCGCCGAGCCGCCCGAAAACCCCTACCTATACGGCTCCGGGCACTTCGACCCCGCAAACCCCTACCTGTAAGGCATAAGAGGCCGCGAACTTGGGTTACATATCCCGTGCTGGACAACGGGCCCTGGACTGGCCTTCGCTCAGCGCCATCGGGCCCAGTACCGACGAGGTGGCCCCTCGTCGGGGGCCCGATGTAGATCCCCAAAGAGGCCCCGCCGATGGCGGGGCCTCGGGCGTTTGCGCAGTTCACGACGTGGGGCACCTACGAAATTCGCAGGTGCCCCACATCGCGTTCAAGATCCAGTTCTGTCCGGAATCCGAGCGCTCGCTCACTTGTGACCGAGTACGCTCACGCGTTTCGAATATGCGGACCAATCGGGATCAAAGGTGTCCTGAACTGAGATTGCGAAATCCGTTACGCGTTGTAAGATGCCGGGCCCCTCGCCCCCCGCCTGTCACCTGAAGCGATCATCGCAGTACCCACCAGTAATCAAGGGCTGGGGAAAACGCCAGGTTACGGGGCTCTGTGATGGCAAATGCCGGTTCTGCGAACCAGCCACGCTCCGTAGATATGTGCAGTAAGGAGGATCCGCTTCAGACGGCTCTGCCGCGGCGGTCTGCCCGCGACCGAGTACATAGGGTCCCGTAGTCACGGGACGCGGCCGCCAGCGGCCCGTACGGACGAAGCCAGGCCTGAGACCGCGACACTACGGCGTTCGGTGCGCGGCGGGTACGAACTCCGCCGCGGCGGACTGATCATCAACGGCGATGCCCAGGTGCCGGCGCGCGATGCCGGTCGCGGCCACCACGGCGGCCAACGTCCGTGCGAGTTCGGGGCCGGCGCCGCTCATGGCCTCGGTAAGGGTGTCGCCCGCGCCTGCCCCTACACCCTCGCCAGCCGCCATGCTCCAGGCGCCCCCATGCCGCCGGTGACGTGGCCCCATTGGTTGATACCGACGAACGCCGGCATCGAGGGGGCAGCCCATCGCGGTCCGTGCTCGGCAATCAGAAGGGTGCGGTAAGCGGTCCAGGCCCGCACAGGGCAGGTCTCAGGTTCGTCGGCGTACGGGATCTTGGCGTTGCGCACGGAGTGCTTGGTTTTGCCGGTGAGTACGGCGACGACAGGCCTTGCGCCGGCAGCCTCAGCCCCACCCGATGGCTTGACTGATCTCGTAGGGCAGTTCCTCCGCCAGATGGAACAGCTGCTCCAGGATGCCGTTGCAGGTCGGTGCGGGGCGGGCAGTGCTGGGTCAGCGCCATGCACATGCTGCGCTGCACGGTCCGAAACGGTCTGCTGCGCCCGGCTTTCCCGACCAGGAACGCGGGCAGCAGCCGTTGCGGCAACATCGCGTCGCCTGCGGTGCAACGCCTGCAACATCGGGATGCAACGAGGCGTTGCTACACCTCGATGAAGGCCACGACCACGACGGTCTGAAGAGCTGTCACCCAGTACACGAGCCGGACGCGTTCGACATCGTCGGTGTAGCTGCGCAGCCGCGGGCCGGTGCTGTCGCCGGGCAGGAGTTCGCCGGCCTCGGGGTCGACGGAGATGACAACCAGGGCGCGGTCCAGCGCGTGCAGCTCAGCTTCGCTGGTGATGGCGTCCAGCTGCTTGGCGGCGGAGTCGGAGAACGCGATCCGGGCGCGCCCGCGGCGCGGGCCGGTGGGCATCAGGCGACGGTCGGGCGCTGGGCTGCGAGCCGGGCGAGGTGGCTCTCGCGCAGATCTTCCCACGGAGTGCAGTCCTCGACCGCGGGCAGGCCGTTGGCGGCGATGTCCTCGAGGACGGCGGCGAGCTGGTCGGCACTCTGGCGGGTGCGGGCCGCGTACGCGCGCAGCCCGTCGGCGGTGGCGCTCTCCAGCTGCTGCCGGGCGGGGTCGGCGGGGGCCGGCTGTTCGCTCATCGAGGCCTCCAGGGCACGATCGGGCGGGTCCCACCACGGTATCGGGCGGAAGCAGGCCGCGGGGACCAGGACCCTGGAATGGCGCACGAGCTCGCTGGCACTGGCCGACGATCCGTTTGAATGCCGCGACGAGAACATCCCGCGTACAGCACGCGGATGGCAACTGCCCGCCTAGTTGCAGGACTTCCCCGCCGTTGCCTCACGAGTCTTGAGCTGGGGCCCTCGGCTTCGGGTACTGAGGCTGGATGGCGCTGCGCCTGGTCCACGTCCGTGAGGGGCGGACCGCCGAGGGGTGCCCGAAATCGCGTGGCTCTGAGACCGCGTTTGAGATCTGCTCTGCCTCGTGGACGAGGTGCCGCCTGAGTGGCCGATGAGGTCGTGGTGAAGCAGTGCCTCATCAGTGAGGGAGGCGAACGGCGCTGTAAGAACGAGCGGTTGCAGAGTCAGCTAATGTCCGAGCATGGCAGAGAAGGACATACTCGGGACAGCACCAGACGACCCTGTGGCAGCCGAGTGGCAGGTCGTGCGCGAGATGGATGCGAACCTCATCGACAAGGCCCTTGTAGAGGCGGCGTACGCAAACTCTGCCCTCCGGGCTCTGTTTCCGCTGGTCAGCCATGGATCGCTGCAGTTCAGCCGGTGCACCCGCTTCCCTTGGTCGCAAGACCTGCCCTCGATCTTCCCCCTCTTCGGTGGACGATTTCGCGTGTATCGGCTGCATGCACCGCGAGGCTCGGGACAGGAACAGGTCGGCGAAGCCGACTCCGCCAAGGAAGCCGTCAAACTCGTAGCCTCACACCTTCCTGCAGGCTGCGGTCCCGCTGTGGACGGCACACCCGACGTCCTCGAACCGCTCAGCTGAGCCAGGTAGCTTGTCCGGCTGCGGTGCGTACGAGCGGGTGTGGGCCCGGTCGCGTCGCCGGACTGCCACGGGTGAGTCTGCGGACCATGATGCCGATCATGGCCCAGCGGATCACGGTCTCGGACCGGGCTGGAATGGTCTCGTAGTCCCGGGCGAGGTGGCGGTGGGCGGTGAGCCAAGAGAAGGTACGCTCGATCGCCCCTTTGGGTTGGACCTGGAAACTGCGCTGGCCAGGGCATTTACGGACGATGACCAGCTCGCGACCGAGGATCTGGGCAGACCAATCGACCAGGCGGCCGGCGAAGCCCTGATCCGCCCAGAACTTCTGGATCTGCGGATGATCGAGCCGGGCCCACAAGAGCGGTCGACGTGCGCCGTCGCGGTCCTGGACGCTCGCAGCGACGACGTGGACCGCAATGAGCAGGCCGAGGGTGTCGGTGACCAGGAACCTCGTGCGACCCTTGACATTCTTGCCGGCGTCGAAGCCCCTGGTTGCGGCAGGGACGGTGTCAGCGGTGCGGATGGACTGCGAGTCGATCAGGCAGGCGCTCGGCTCGGCATTGCGGCCCTCAGTCTCGCGCACCCTGTCCCGCAGCGCGTCGTGGACGCGCTCGACGGTGCCGTCGTCGTGCCACCAGGTGAAGTACCAGTACACCGTTTGCCAGGGTGGGAAGTCCTTCGGTAGCTGCCGCCAGGCGCACCCGGTCCGTACCACGCAAAAGATCGCATCCACGATCCGACGCCGCGGATGCTTCTCCCGCCGGCCGCCCTTCGGTCCCACCCTCGCCGACGGCAGCAACGGTTCCACCAACGTCCGCTGCTCGTGCGTCAGGTCCGACGGATACCCACCCCCAGAACCACTCACGGAGGATTCAACGAGCACGTCAGCCCATGGCTACGGTAGATCTCAAACGCGGTCTGACACTGACGGTGGCTGCGACCAAGGGCAAGCTCTTTCTCGTCCCGGGTTCATTGACGTGGTGGTCGGCTTTTAATGCTCGTGACGTTCGCTGCCGACTTCAAGGTTTCCTGAAGCCTCTCGTTGCGGAGGGCAAGGTGCTGGATCTGGGCGGTGGCGAGGGCCAGCTCGCCGGCCAGCTCATGGTTGCGTCGTCGGAGCTTCGCGTTCCGGGCGATGAGCCTGACGTGTTCGCTGGGCCCTTAGGCGGTGCTGGCGGGGGTCGAGCGGAGGGTGCCGAGTTCCTGGGCGATGCCGGGGAAGCGTCGGCGGAACGTGGTGTTGCTGAGGCCGAGCTGCCGGGCCAGCGCCAGGACGCTGGGGCGGCTGTTGGTCTGGCGGCAGGTCTCGAGCATGTCGGTCATGCGCTTGCGGACCAGGGCTTCGGGGAGGTCGGAGACCCCGCGAGTCATGCGGGGGCGCCTGTTGTCCGTGTGTGTGCGGTGAGGAAGTCCGAGATCTCGGAGTGGCGCTGTCGAAGCCGGTGCCGCAGGAGCGGGGGCATCTCCGGGCGGCAGGCCAGCCGCTTCTCGTTCCCGGGTCCAGGCGGCGACGTTCTGCGGCGTGAGGACGACGTTCCTGCAGGCCAAGGGCTTGCAGCCGCCGTGTTCAGGAAGTCCTTCGCTGCCTCCGCGCTGGGCTCGTTCGCAGAGTGCTTTGGCCGGGTCATGGATGCAGGTGACTCAACGAACGGCCTCATCGAGGGCCGTCGCCTTGATTAGCGAGAACGCGACCGTGCGCGGTGATGGTGCTGGCCGGGTGGTCATGTCAGACAACGAAGTCCTTGGGGCGTTCAGCGGGGGCCCTACGCCCGGGTTTCTGCAGGTCTTGTTGTTGTAGTCAAAGCCTCATCGAGACCGGCACCCAGTCCTACCGCCTCGCCCACACCAAGGCCCAGCAACAGCTCAAAGCCATGCACTAACGATTATCGACGACGAACCGTTAGACGCGTAACTCGCGAGCCTGGAAGCCGAGGCGCTCATACAGGCGGTTCGCCGCCTGCCGCGAAGGACGTGATGTGAGGTCCACGGTTCGGGCAGATGCCCGCTCCGCCAGACGCAGTGCCTCCTCAGTCAACGCCGCCCCGACTCCATGCCCCCGCGCGCCCCCATCGACCACCACGTCCTCGATGCGAGCACGCAGGCCGGACGGCACAGGGAACATCACCAATGTCAGCGTGCCAGCAATCTCCCCGTGAACCCGGGCCACCAGAACCGTGTTCGCGTCGCAGGCCACCATCCGCGTCACCGCGTCACGATCCAGTGACATGGCCGTGTCCGAAAACTGAGGCAGCAACCGGGCGAACGCCGCTACCACCTCGTCGCTAGCCTCGCGGACCATCTCAATCTCAACGCTCATCCCTACCGGGCACGACCAGGTCCAAGGGGGTCACCCTAAGAACGGCTAACACAATGACCTGAGTTGTCGGTGGGTGATGAGGCAGCAGGCCAGTTTGAGGAACGCTTCGTGAATGTCGGCTCGGCGTTCC
>NZ_JBEXOS010000122.1:0-9496 GCF_040611655.1 Streptomyces sp. NPDC006552 | reverse complement strand
ATGCCCTGCGGCGTGCACAGGGCATACGGATCGGCATCCAGCCGGGCCGCGTTGAGGACCATCCCCGGCGCCGACTTCGCCTGCGTCAACATCGCACTGATCCCGGTCGTGCTCAGCGCCCGGCTGCGGTGCTGCTGGAGGGCGGAACGGGTGTACCGGCCGCGGGGATCGCTGGTGGCGAGGGACTCGGCGAGGTCTCCGGCCGCCCACAGGACCGTGTCGTCCTCGTCGATCTGCCACCGCGTCGTGTCCCAGCGATACCAGCCGATCCCCGGAACATGCCGGAAGTCGTCGGCGCGCAACCGCGCGAACAGCTTGGCGTTCCCTCGATCGGTGAGACTCTCCGGCAGCACGCCCGGCGCCGCAACCGGCTCCGTACCGAGTTCGAGCGGCCGCTCGACGCAGCGTGCACTCATATGAGATCCGCAGCACAGGCCGCTGTTCTGGCCCTTCCGCGCAGCTCAGAAGCCATGTCCGTCCCCCTGACAGCGATCCGAGCGACTCAAGCGACTCAAGCGACTCAGTGGCGAGCTCACAGCGCAGCTCGTTATATGGTGCATATCAGCTCATGTACGTGCAGCAGGCAACGGTCTGGTGTGCCAGGCAGCGACCGAAGCGACTGAACTTCCCGTACCGGCGGTTATGCGGGCCAGGGCGTGCCCGGCCCTCTGGACTCAGCGTCGCTTCAGTCGCTGATTCTCCGCATCGGATTGCGGACGCGGCCTTCCGCCGGGCGCCCGGATACCGGAACATCGTGCAGAGACACCCACGGACATACGCTCCCCCTGGCCGTTGTCACATGACCTTCCTCAATGACGGTCAAGATACCTACCACCCGGTTTTGTTTTCAAGTGGTGGCGCCTTCCGATCGGGCCGCGCGAGGCAGGAGCGAGAAGTCCTGGGCAGCCACGTGGGGCGAGTGGGGCGATTGAGTCTCCAGGGGTGATTTCCGGCAGAAGCGAAAACAGCAGAGCCGGTATGTTCTGCGCCCTCGGGTGGACCCTACCCTCCGTGGAACACTCGGTCGCACCGGGGCTTCGCGGCCCCCGGGGCCGATTCTTCCGTCCCCGTTGCAGAGAACCGTCCAACCGGTATATTTTCCGATTCGCAGTGGGCCGGGTCACACACGGCTGGGGAGCCGCTCCGCCCACGCGCATCAAGGGGGGAAAGCCGTGACAGGGAATGACGCGGAACCGCAGGTCGTCGTCGTGGGGGGCGGGCCCGTCGGGATGGTGGTGGCCTGCGAGCTGGCCGGGCGCGGGGTCCGCACGGTGGTCCTGGAGGCGCGGACCTCGGTCTCCCGAAGACCGAAGGCCACCACCCTGCACGCCCGGACGGTGCAGTGCCTCCAGCGCCGCGGCCATCTGCCCGCCCTCGCCGCCACCACCGAGACTCCGCCCCAGAGCAGTCCGTTCCACTTCGCCGGGATCCCCGGCCTGACCATCTCGGCGCCCGCCACCGAGCCCGATCCCCTCCTGAAATGTCCGCAGGCGGAGCTGGAACGCCTCTTCGAGGAGCGGGCCCGCAGCGCCGGGGTGCGCATCCTGCGGGGCCACCGCGTCACGGAGATCCGGCAGACGCAAGAGACGGTCCGGGTCGTGGCGCAGGGGCCGGTGGGGGAGGTGGTCCTCACCCCGCAGTACCTGGTGGGCGCGGACGGCGGCCGCAGCACGGTCCGCGCCCAGGCAGCCATCGACTCCCACTCCTTCCCGGCCACGGTCTCCGCGATGGCCGGTGACGTCCGCCTCCTGGAGACGGGCGCGCTGCGGCCGGGCTGGCACCGTACGCAGCGAGGCTGGATCATCGTCAAGGGCGTGGCGGGCGACGTCGTCCGGCTGCGCACCCTGAACTGCGGCGGGCCGCACCCCGACCGGCATCTGCCGCTCACCATCGAGGAGTTGCACAGCGAGGTCTCCTGGCTCGCCGGCCGGGACGTGGCGCTGGCGGAGCCGCAGTGGCTCAGCCGGTTCAGCGACTTCGCCCGGCTCGCCTCCTCCTACCGCGCGGGACGCGTCCTGCTCGCCGGTGACGCGGCCCACGTGCACTTCCCCATCGGCGGCCAGGGGCTCAGCACGGGCCTGCTCGACGGGCTCGACCTCGGCTGGAAGCTCGCCCTCGTGGTGCAGGGCGACGCGGGCGCGGGGCTCCTGGACAGCTACGAGAGCGAGCGCCGCCCCGCGGCCCGGCGGATCATCGACAACGCGCGCGCCCAGCTCGCCCTGATGCGGCCGGGCACCGAGTTCGACCCGCTGCGCGACATGTTCGCGGGGATGCTGGCCGGGGGGCCGTTCGGGGACGCGCTGGCGTCGATGGTCAGCGCCCAGGACACCGTGCTGCCGCCGCTCACCGGGCACCCCTCGCCGTACGAGGGCAGGTTCCTCGACAACGCGGTCGTCGAGACGGCCGAGGGGCGTACGGACGTGATCCGCCTGCTGCGCCAGGGGCGCCCGCTGCTGCTGCTCACCGGCGAGGGCCGCGAGGAGTACCGGCGCCAGGCCCGCGCGTGGCAGGGCCTGCTGCATGTGGTGCGGGCCGGGGCGACACCGGCGCTGCCCTGTGACGCGCTGCTGGTCAGGCCGGACGGGTACATCGCCTGGTCCCCGGGCGCCGCGGCGCTGCCGAGCGCGCTGGCGGTCTACTTCGGGGACGGGCGCACCGCGCTCCGGTCCCCTGTGCGCGCCGCGCCGGCCGGCGATCTCGCCGACGCGCTCAGCTGACCTCGGCCGGTTCCCTGGGCTCGGACCACTCCAGCGAGCGGGCGACCGCCTCGCCGCGGTCCGCGCCCATTTCCACCGTGGTCAGGACGGACGGATGCGCCACGCTCGGCAGCAGATGACGCAGCATGGCGGAGACCCGGACCAGCAGGTCGTTGTGGTCGCACATGGCCTGGGACATGGCCTGCACCCCGGCGAAGGCGCCCACCGCGACGTCCGCGGTCTCCGTCACCACGACCTGGGGGAGCAGCTCGCCCTGCTCGTACGCCTCCGAGAGCAGCTTGCGCACGATCTGGGACCAGCGCACGAAGGGCCCGCTGCGGTCCAGGCCGTGGGCCTGCTGGTCGAGCGAGAGGCGGACGCCCGCCCGCACCATCGGGTCCGTCTGCAGCCGGTACGCGTGCAGCATCACGGTGTCGATGAACTCCTGCACCTTGCAGGCCTGGTCCTGGACGCCGCCCTGCTGGTCCTGTTCGAGCAGGACGCCCTGGGCCAGATGTTCCTTGGAGGGGAAGTGGAAGTACAGGGCGCCCTTGGTGACGCCGGCCTCCCGGAGGATCTCGTTGATCGTCGCCGCCTGGAAGCCACGCGCCTCGAAGACCTTGGCCGCGGCGGCAAGGATCACCCTCCGTGTGCGGATGGCCCGGTCCTGCTTTGCCATGAAGGTCTCTTTCAGTCAGTGGATCTACCGCCAATAAAAACCGTCCAGTATGTATCTTACTGCTTCCAGGCAGTTCCCAGCGAGGAGGGCGACCTGATGATTCTTGTGACGGGGGCGACGGGCACGGTCGGCCGCGAGGTGGCCCGGCGGCTGCCCGCGGGACAGCGGGTCCGTCTGATGAGCAGGAATCCCGCCCCGCTCGGAGGAGCGGGGGCGGCCGCGCAGACCGTGGCCGCCGACTACGACGACCCGCGGTCGCTGGAGCGCGCACTGGACGGCGTGCGCACCGCGCTCGTCATCACCAACCGGGTGGGCGGCGACGACGACGCGCGCCTCGTCCGCGCCGCGCGGAGGGCCGGCGTGCGACGGCTGGTGAAGCTCTCCGCGGCGGCCGTGCTGGACCCCGGGGCCGTCGATCTCATCACCCGGTGGCAGCGGACGACCGAGGAGCAGTTGTGCGCCTCCGGCCTGGAATGGACCCTGCTGCGGCCCCGCGCCTTCATGAGCAACGCCCTCTCCTGGGCCTCCTCCGTCCGGGCCGGCCAAGTCGTCCGCGCCCTGAACGGGGCATCGGCCAACGCGTGCGTCGACCCGGCGGACATCGCCGAGGTCGCCGTGCGCGCCCTGACCGAGGAGGGCCACGCGGGAAAGGCGTACACGGTGACCGGTCCCGAGCCCCTCACGCCGGCCGAACAGACCGAACAGCTCGCGGAGGCGCTCGGGGTGCCGTTGCGCTTCGAGGAGCTGACGACGGAGCAGGCCCGCGCCGGTCTGGCCGCGCGATATCCGGCCCCCCTGGTCGAGGCGCTGCTGGAGAGCGCGCGGCGCCAGCGGGCCGGGGCGAAATCCACGGTGGACGGCACGGTGTGCTCACTGACCGGCCGTCCCGCGCTCACCTTCCGGAAGTGGGCGCAGGACCATCGGGACGCTTTCACCGCCGGGACGCAGAGCGGCCCCGCGCGCGCGGCCGGGACGGAGGAGCGGCTCCAGGCGGTTTCATGAGGGCGTTTCACAAGGGGGCTCGGCGAAGCCGCCGGCGGCCGCGGCGAGGGCGGCGGTTCGGGCCGCGTGGCCGGGCAGGCGCGGGTCGGGTGCCGAGCGCAGGAGCACCAGCTGGTGGTAGAGCGGCGCGGTCGCGGCGAGGAGCAGCCGCCGGGCATCGGTGTCCGCGGGGAGGTCGCCGCGCCGCACTGCCCGGCCGACGACGACCTCGCATCGGGTGTACCGGTCCTCCCAGAGCCGCCGTTGGGCGTCGGCGGCCTTCTCCGAGCGGAACGAGGCGGCGATGAGTGCCATCACGATCGGGGGCTGAGCGGTCAGGGCGGTCTGGATCTCCCGGTTGAGTGCTGTCAGGTCGCCTTCCAGGGAGCCGGTGTCCGGCGGCTGCCAGTCGTCGTCGCTCGCCGCGTCCAGTACGTCGGCGAGCAGGCCGCCGACGTCCCCCCAGCGCCGGTACACCGTGGTGCGGTGCACACCGGCGCGGGCGGCGACGGCGTCGGTGCTGAGCCCGTCGTAGCCGTGTTCGCCGAGCTCCGCGAGGACCGCGTCGAGGACCTGCGTACGCACCCGGGCGGTGCGGCCCCCGGGGCGGCGCCGGGCCGGCGAAGGCCCGGTGCCGGCCGGTTCCCGTCCGTGCTCCGAGGTCTGGGAAGTCGTCACAGGCAATCCGATTGATCAGGGGGACGGAGGCGTGGCACCATCTTAAAGCAGCAGCTGTCGTATTAGTGGAGTGATCGATGCTTCTCCAAAGCGTTCGCCCGGCCGCACGACCCCTGACGGTCGTCTCGTTCCCGAATGCTTTGGAGCCCCCGTATGCCCCCGCAGATCTCCGCGCTCGCTGTCAGCAAGTCCTTCGACGGCAGGCCCGTCCTTACCTCGGTGACCTGCTCGTTCGCCGCGGGCGAGCGCACCGGGATCGTCGGTGAGAACGGCTCGGGCAAGACCACCTTGCTGCGCCTGCTCGCCCGGCGGGAACGGCCCGATCAGGGCGAGGTCGTCCTCCAGGCCACCGGCGGCGCCGGATATCTCGCCCAGGACGAGCGGATGGAGCCGCGAGCCACCGTCCAGCAGGTCATCGACCGTGCGCTGAGTGAGCTGCGCGCCGTCGAGCGGCGCATGCGCCGCCTCGAGGCCGCGATGGCCGACGGCGATGAGACGGGCATGGCCGAGTACGGCGATCTGATGACCGTCTTCGAACTGCGCGGCGGCTACGACGCCGACGCGCGCGTGGAGCATGCCCTGCACGGTCTCGGCCTGGGGCTGGTGGGCCGTGGCCGCACCGTGGGCGGCCTGTCCGGCGGAGAGCGGGTCAGGTTGCGGCTCGCGGCCGTCCTTGCGGCCGCGCCGGAGGTGCTGCTCCTCGACGAGCCGACCAACCACCTCGACGACACCGCCCTGAGCTGGCTGGAAGACCATCTGCGCACCCGCCGGGGCACCACGGTGGCGGTCTCCCACGACCGGGACTTCCTCGAACGCGTCACCACCGGTCTCTTGGAGGTGGACGCCGACCGGCACGGCGTCGTCCGGTACGGCAACGGCTACACCGGCTACCTCGCCGAGAAGAAGGCCGCCCGGCAGCGCTGGGCCCAGGCGCACGCGCAGTGGCAGGCCGATGTCGACCGGCTCCGCGAGGCCGCCGCGACCACCGCCCGCCGGGTGGCCCCCGGCCGGGGGATGAGGGACGGCAACAAGATGGCGTACGACCGGGCGGGCGCCCGGGTGCAGCGGTCGGTGGCCGGCCGGGTGCGCAACGCCGAGGAACGGCTGCGCCGCCTCCTCAGCGCCCCGGTCCCGCCCCCGCCGGAGCCGCTGCGCTTCACTCCCGTACTACGGACCAGCGGCCCGCGCGGCGCCGTGCTCGACGCCACCGACATCGTCGTCACGGACCGGCTCGACCGCACGAGCCTGACCCTCATGGCGGGCGAACGCCTGCTGATCACGGGGCCGAACGGAGCCGGCAAGAGCACCTTGCTCCGCGTCCTGGCCGGGGAGATCACCCCCGACGGCGGCGGTGTCACCCGCCGCGGGCGGGTCGGCCACCTCCCGCAGGAGCCGCGACCCGGGGAGCCGGACGAGACCGTCCTGGCCGCCTTCGCCCGTGGACGGCCCGGTCAGGCCGCCGGACACGCCGAACACCTGCTGTCCCTCGGTCTGTTCGACCGCGAACACCTCACGGTGCCGGTCGGCCGGCTGTCCACCGGGCAGCGGCAGCGGCTGGCCCTGGCACGGCTGCTCAGCGAGCCGTCGGACGTCCTGTTGCTCGACGAACCCACCAACCATTTGTCGCCCGCGCTCGCCGAGGAGCTGGAGACCGCCCTGAGCTCGTACGACGGCGCCCTCGTCGTCGTCAGCCACGACCGCCGGGTACGCCGGCGCTGGCAGGGCGCTCACCTCGCCGTGCGGGCGACGGCGGCGTCCGCCGCCGGGGACTGAGGTCCCGGCAGACCCGTGCACACCCTCCAGGAAGGAAACATTTCGTGATGCCACCTGTTCCCGCCGACCCGAACGTGGTCCGTCCGATGCCCGGGCAGCCGCGGGTGGTCCTGCTGAAGCCGCTGGTCACCTCGCCGCTGATCGAGGTCGGAGAGTTCTCCTACTACGACGACCCCGATGACCCGACCGCCTTCGAGACCCGCAACGTGCTCTACCACTACGGACCCGAGAAGCTGGTCATCGGGAAGTTCTGCGCGCTGGGCGAGGGCGTGCGATTCATCATGAACGGCGCCAACCACCGCATGGACGGCCCCTCGACGTTCCCCTTCCCGATCATGGGCGGTTCCTGGGCCGACCACTTCGACCTCGTCACCGGCCTGCCCGGACGGGGCGACACCGTGGTGGGCCATGACGTCTGGTTCGGTTACCGCTCCACGGTGATGCCGGGCGTCCGCATCGGCCACGGAGCGGTCGTCGCCGCCGGCTCCGTCGTCGTCGACGACGTCCCCGACTACGGCGTCGTGGGCGGCAACCCCGCCCGCCTCATCCGCCGCCGCTACAGCGACGCCGACATCGACCGCCTCGTCTCCCTGGCCTGGTGGGACTGGCCGCTCAAGGACATCACCGCGCACCTGCGCACGATCATGTCCGGCAGCGTCGACGACCTGGAGAGCGCCGCGGCCGGGGGCAGTTCCCGCCGGTAAACAGGCTGGATCCGAGTCGTGTCGTCCCGCTTTTGTTCGCTACGCGGTCCTGGTCGTCATATACCAGTGTCCAGTTCATAACAGCTTCGCCGGCGACCGATTTGCCGCAACGTCTGCCTTTGGCCTCGATCACTGATCAGACCGGCGGGCCGGGACCTGCTTTGCGACCGGTGTCCGCGCCAGGACAGCGGGGCCCGTTCCGCGTCTTTCCGGGCCCCGCGCATTTCCCGGTCAGACGGTGCGGGATTCCATCGTCACCGTGGACGAGAAGGCGAGTTCACCGTTCTGGGTGCCGGTGACGAGGACGCGCGTACCGTCGCCGGGAATGCGCCGTGCCTCGATGAAACTGGGTGTGTCCAACTCGATGTACCGCGTGAAGTCGCTGACGAGAGCGAGCGGCCGGGCGCCGGTGCCCACCGTCGCGATCGACGCCTGCCGTACCGCCTCCAGGAGCAGCATTCCCGGCACGTGGTCGACGGGGTGCTCCATGAGTACCGGGTGGCGGGTGTCGAGCCGCAGCTGCCAGCGGCCCTCGTCCGGCGTCGCCGACAGGACGACGTCCGTGGGGGAGACCCGGCCGACGGTCTGCGGCGCGATCGGCGCCGTCAGCGCCAGCGGCCGGACGGAGCCGACCACCCGGCCGCCGCGTACGCGCTGGTAGACCTTCGGGGCCATGCAGGTGAAGCGGGCACTTCCCGTCGCGGCCACGTGGCCGTCGCGGTACATCACGACGTCGTAGCGGAAGCCCGCGAGCGTGCTGTTGCGGCTCTTGACGTCCCGGCAGACGACGTCCAGCTCCAGGGTGGCGGGGGCGCCGCCGACCGCGAGGTGCTCGGGGCGGGTCTCCAGCGTGAGGTCCCACATGACGAACTGGAAGCCGAGCGGAACATTGAATTCCGCGTGCGCCAGCAGCAGTCCTGCCTGACGGAGCGTCTCGGCGGCGATCAGCGGATCGTGGCGGCCGGCCACGGGGGCGAAGAAGCCGTGTATCCGGGGCCATTGGGCGGACACGGAGAAGCGCAGGTCATCCTTGCGGCGCCAGTCCGTGAGCATCACCTCGGCCACGCCCGCCCGGTGGACGAATTCCTTGGGCACGGTCGTGGTCAGCATGGAATACCGCGGGAGGGCAGAGGAACTGGTGGACACCGACAGGCCGTTCGTGCTGTGTGCCGTGCTGGGTATCGCGCGGTTCATACGAAAGGTCTCTGTGGACACGGATTCCCCCTGTTTTTCGCGGACGCTTTGGGCGGCAGTGGCGCTCGTCGGTAAAGATACATACCAGCCGGTTTAATTTCCAGATGCTTTGAATGATCGAGTGAAAGTCGGGCCCCGCACGGCCGGAGAGCCCCCGCGACCTGGGGCGGGGTGGGCACGGAACCCGGTGGGACGCTGTGGAGTTCTGCCGGATCTCCAGCGACGTTGTAGTGGCTCTTGAGCGATCCGGCGCACCGTCGGTCCACAGTGAACCGACGGGATGGAGGCCGGGATGCGTGACGGAGAGTGTGTGCTGCGGGTGGAGCGCGGCCGGGCGGACCCCGATGAACTGGCGGCCGTCGCCGCGGTGTTGTTCGCGCGCGGCCGGGCCGGACGCGCGGCGCTCGAGCCGGTGAGCGTGCGGCGTCCCCGGCCGTGGCGGCCCGCTCCCGGTTACTCGGCCCCCGGAGCCTGGCGCTGACCAGAAGAAATGGGGCCGGGAGTTGCCTATAAACCGCACGCGCGGTTTGTTACAGTCTCTCTGCGGCCCTCGGTGCGACCTCCTTGGCCTGGTCGCGGAAAGGGACGGGAGTGGAGATGGCGATGGTGACGGCTCCGCCGCCGATACCGCAGCCGGGCGGCGCCCGCGGGCGCGTGGCCGAGCTGCACGCGATCCGTGAGCAGGCCCTGCGCGGTCCGGGCGACAAGGCGACCGCGGCCCAGCGGGCCAAGGGCAAGCTGACGGCGCGTGAGCGTATCGCGCTGCTCCTGGACGAGGGGTCGTTCACGGA